>JAFACY010000228.1 GCA_023425285.1 Bacillota bacterium | reverse complement strand
CTCTAACATTGAAGAGCGGGTAATTCTCGTTAGATTACCTGCCTGCGCTGCTCCTAATGTTATAGCCGGAAGTATTATGGATGTTATCCCTACACTTCCTCCGGATGGAAACCATCCCAACTTAAGTGAAAACAGAATTATCAGTAATAATCCGAGCCAGAAGCTTGGCATGGAAAGACCTAACATTGCTGTTATCATACTGATACCGTCCAGCCATGATCTGTGATTCGTAGCTGCGGCAATTCCCAGTGGAATCGAAATAATCATTGCCACAATGATGCTTCCTAAAGCTAATTTCAGCGTAGCCGGAAAGCGCTCAAAAAAAACATCTATAACCGGTCGCTTCATAGATAATGATTCCCCAAGATTTCCCTTGAGCAAATTACCTATGTAACGTAAATACCTCTCCGGTAAAGTACCGCTCAAACCCATTTCCTCACGCATCATCTCTATTTCAGCCTCTGTTGCATCCTGTGGTGCCATCATTGAAACTATGTCACCGGGAGCCATATCCATCAGAAAATATACAACGAAGGAAACAGCTAAGAGAACCGGCAGCATCATTAAAAACCGCTTCATAATGTAGCGAATCATAATAATGTCCTCCTATTAATTGAATTAACAATACATTCCCTTATAATCAAGGGAATGTATTGTTTTATTTATATTATTTTATAATTTTCTCGGCGGCTTTAAATTGATGAACAAGTCCCGGATGAAGCAAAAGACCGGTAACATCATTATCAGCACCCATTGTCAATGTTGCTTGCGCAATAGGAACCCATGGAACAAGCTCAGTAGTCAGACGCACCTGCAGCTCTTCATATAATTCAGCTCTCTTGGTCTTGTCAGCCTCTCCTGCTGCTTTATCAATCAGGTCATCAATTTCACTATTATTCAGGCTTGCATAAAAACTTCTTCCACCTTGTGAATGTATTGGATTTCTGTACATATAGTCCGCATTTTTACCCGGAGTCCATGACAGTACAAATGCTTCGGTGGATTTATTTGTCTGAAGACGTTCTATCAATGCTGCCTGCTGCATAAACTCAACATTAACCGTTATCCCGTAACGAGACATCTGCGCCTGGAAGTTTTCCGCCATTTTTACACGGTGAGTAGCGTCAGAGGTAATCAGATTAATAGTAATACCCTCAGCATTCAGTTCCTTAAACATAGTCTTTGCCTTTTCAGGATCATAAGGAATACCGTCAATATCCACATAATAATCCATATCACGACTCATAATACTTGTTGAAATCTGTGCATATCCGTCCCATGCGGCTATTATCATCTCCTCTTTGTTAACTGCGTAGGCTACAGCTTTTCTGAATTCAGGATTGGATACGATTGAATCCGTATTAGAACAATTAAACCCTAAGAAGTGCTGTCCTCTTCCTGTTTCTGTTACAAGCTTAAGTTTTGCATTTTCTGTCAATCTGTTGTAATCTGTAGGGCTTGGAGACATAATAGCATCAACCTCACCATTTTCAAGTGCAATCATCCTTGAGGATGCTTCAGGAATCATACGGAACACAAGTCGTTCAGTATTCGGAACATCATACAGTGTACATTCTTCAAATCTCACTAAAGAAACATAATCACCAGGAACAAATTTTTCAAATTTCCAAGGTCCTGTACCGATTTTTACAGCCTCTTCCTCAGGCATACTTTCAAAGGCTTCCTTTGATAAAATAGCCAATGAATTAGCCGCGAACACATAGTTGAAATCAACATCACCGCTGTTTAATATAACCTCAAAATTTAAATCATCAATCTTCTTAAACTCTTTAATCTTTGCAACATATGCGGAAGTCGTAGATTTTTGGGCACCTCGTTCAAATGTAAATATTACATCGTCAACATTTAAAATAGTACCGTCATGAAATTTAACATTTTCTTTAAGCTTGAATTTCCAATGATCCGGAGCTACCATCTCCCATGAATCAACCAGTTCACCTTCATTTTGCATTGTTAAAAGATTCGTATCCGTAAGCAGATCGTGAGTACAATCCTGAACTATCTGATTAGATTCAGCAGTGGTTTCCATTGGATCGATAGTTGTAAACTCATCTGCAATTGCTATTATTATTTCTTTCTTGTACTTTGTTTCACCTGACAGCTGTTCCGGAGTTGTTTCTTTACCTGGCTCGGGAGTTGTGTCAGCCGGTTTATTATTTGTATCTGAACATCCGGTAAAGAGTAAAGTAACTAACAGCAAACAAATTAAAATCTTAGTGTAAACGTTTTTCATAAACTTCCTCCTATATTGGGTTCATACCCTATCTGAATATATATTAGCAATAATTATGCCAAACAAAAAATCGCCTGTTTTGAACAAAATTATTAATATAAATAATTTTTGAGACGCAAAAATTGCGTCTCAAAGGAAAATATTGCTTCTATTTTATTCCATATTCGTTTATTTTGTTCAGTAATCCACGTTTGCTTATACCCAAATCTTTAGCCGTTTGATCTCTGCGCCCGCTGTTTCTATCAAGGGTTACTCTGACAGTACGTTTTTCTATTTCTTTAAGGCTGGTTTCTGCCAAGTATTCATCTATCTCTCTTTCATAATCTGTCTTCTTGTTTTTTGCAAGCTTTCTGAACACAATTTCGTTAGGCAGGTCCTTTACGTCTATTATACCTGAGGAATTTATGATTGCGGCATGCTCAAGGATATTTGCCAGTTGGCGCACATTGCCGGGAAAATCATAATTTAAAAGAACCTCCGTTGCTTCCTTTGTAAGACCTTTTATTGATTTGTTCATATTTTTTGAAAACAGGTTGATAAAATGACTGCATAAAAAAGGGATATCGCTTATACGGTCACGCAGAGCCGGCATTTTAATCTCCATTACATTAATTCTGTAATACAGATCCTGCCGGAAATCACCGGCTTCAATCAACTCCATAAGATTTCTGTTGGTCGCGGCAATAATCCTCACATCCGCATTGCGTACATTCGAACTTCCCAACGGTGTAAATTCCTTGCTTTGAAGAACACGAAGCAGCTTACTCTGCAATCCTATTGGCATATCCCCTATTTCATCAAGAAATATTGTCCCCTTATCAGCCAGCTCGAATTTACCCTTGTGGTCACTTACCGCACCTGTAAAAGCTCCTTTCTTGCATCCGAACAGCTCTAATTCCAGAAGATTTTCCGGTATGGCAGCACAATTTACAATAATATAGCGTTCGTTGCTGCGTTTTCCGGATTCGTGTATTGCCTTGGCTACAATTTCCTTGCCGGTACCGCTTTCACCTGTTATCAGTACATTGGTATCAATGTTTTTCAATTTATCAATTAGCATGTACACATGCTGCATAGGCTCGCTTTCTCCTATAATTTCATCGTAAAATCGTTTTTTACGAAGCTCTTCGGACAAAAAGCTTACCTGTTCATTCAATTTATAAAACTCAACTGCCTGTTTTATATGTATCATTAATTCATCAATGTTCAAAGGCTTGGTCAGATAATTGAATGCACCGTTTTTCATTGCTTCCACGGACGTTCCGATGCTGCCGTAAGCAGTCATCATTATTACAACAGCATTGGGATCAACTTCTTTTATTTTTTTAAGAATGCAAAGTCCGTTATCTGCCCCTATTTTCAAGTCCAGCAATATGACTGTAAAATTTTGCTTTTCTATTAAATCCAATGCCTCATATGGATTGTTGTATGATAAAACATTGTAATCATTTTTCAATGCCAGCTTCAGCGAAGCACAAATGCCAGGTTCGTCATCGATAATTAAAACATATGGTTTCATTCTATATCCTCCTCAAATATCATTTTAATTACTATATATTCATCTTTGCAGCTTTCTAAATCCATCCTGCCGGAATTCTCATTAACAAACTGTTTAACAAGAGCTAACCCCATACCCAAGCCTTTTGCCTTTGTGGTGAAGAACGGTTCTATACACTTCTCCAGTTCGCTTTCGGTCATTCCCAAGCCCTCATCATAAACTTCTATGTATATCTGACCGTTGCGCCGATAGCTTTGCACATTAATAGATAAACCTTCAGGAAATTTGCTTTCATTGCCGGAAAGCTTTTTCTCAAGTGACTGAATGCTGTTTATTATAATATTTATAAGTGATTGCTTAATCTGATCTCTGTTTACGTAAATATATGCTTCCGTAATTGAATTGACCTTTAAATGTATTTGCTCATTCTTTTTTTCCGATATCTGTGCAACGTATAACGAATCATTTATCAGCTCGCTTACCGAAACACGTTCTTTTTTACTTTGCATGGGCCGGGTATAATTTATCAGCATATTAATCAGACGATTTATCCTGTCAACCTCCTCCGGAACATGCTGGGTAAACAATGCCTGAAAATCATCATCCTTACCTTGTGTACGGATAAGAGATGCAAATGTACTTATTGACATAAGAGGATTTTTAATTTCATGCGCCATGCCTGCTATTATACGGCTGAGCGCTTTATTTTTTCTCAATTCAAAAATTTCGTGTTTTTCTTTTTCCTCCTCGGTAATATCCTCAACCATCATAACCTTGTCATTTTCAACATTAATGCTTTGACACTGAAAACGGAATATCTGACTTCCGCTGTCATCCCTGTTGAGCTTTATAACTGCCGGACGTTCCGCTGCCGTACTATCACAGCCTACACGCCTGTAAATCTCACCTATTATATTCAAATCATTTATATTCAGATCATCCCTTTCATTTTCTTTTATACCTGCGATCGACCTGCTTATTGAATTCATTGTCAGAACTGAGCCGTCGTTTTTCAGCATCATTATTCCTGCCGGCAGAAATTCAATCAATCTTTCCCTCAAAACACTTTCGTTTTCAAGCTGCTGAACCCTATGTCTTATTTCTTTTGTTTTTTCCGCAACGGTCTTCTTCAATTGGTAGCTTATGTAGCTTATAACGGCAATTATAATCAATGCGATGATTACAAATGCCCTTATATATGACATCAATTTCATCCTCATCTCATGTGCGGCTTCAAGCTCGCTGTTGACTATCCATTTATCAAGAAGCTGTTCGTAATTGTCGCTTGCACGCAGCTTACTTATACCCCGGTTAATTGAATTATAAAGGACCCTGTCATTTCTGCGAGTCAATATTGAATAATTTACAGATGAAATATAATTATGTACTATTGTATAAGAGTCATTAGTGTCGTTATTTTCAAGCATATAAATCATGCTTTCCTTTATTCCTATTACAGCATCAATATTTTTTTTAATTAGTGTATTATAAAGCTGTACCTGATTTCCTACCACTATATTGTTACCGGCATTCAACTGAGACAACTGAGAAAAGCTTATAGTACCTAATTCAAAGGCAACAGAATATCTGCGGGCATCTTGTTCCGGATGAAGGATTCTTGCAATATCATTATTTTCAACCAGCATGCAAAGAGTAGCAGAATATATGTCGTTAGTTTTTTGTAGTTCAAAGCTTGTATCATTTTTTGACAACACACCAAGAACTGCATCAACAAAACCATTCTCCAGAGATTCTAAAGCTTTGCTTGTTTCATCGAACGTTATATACTCAATAATTAAATCTTCCTTAATGGCAATGTCATTCATTATATCTATGTACAAGCCGACAACATTTCCATTATTATCAAAATATTGAAAAGGAGGCAAATTACAATTAACAGCAACTTTAATGCTGGTTCTGGCCGCTTCCGTATTTATCGGCAAATATGCTGACAGTATTATTGATATTAACAATACTATAGCTATTCTATTTATCCTTATCATATTTTTCCTCTTTTAATGAAAGATTTTTATATTAAGCTTGTATTTATGACAGTCATCAACATGCAAACGTTTTATTTATAAATAATTATATAATTATACTGTAAAAAATAATAATATTCAAGTTTGTAATGCAAAACAAATAGCGGTATGATAATTTCACACCGCTCGGACTAAAAGATAACTTATGATATACGTTTATTCATCATATACAGACAGGCACATGATTGATTGCCATATCCTGAGGGAATCCGTTCATTATATTCAGATTCTGCACAGCCTGACCTGCCGCTCCCTTTATGAGGTTATCAATTGCGGCAAATACAATCAACGAATTGTCCTGCTCATCCAGCTCAAAATTTATGTGGCACATGTTTGAATTTCTGACCCATTTTGTTTCTACATACATTCCCTTATCCAGTATCTGAACAAATTGCTTATCATTATAATATTTTTCATATACGCTTCTGATAAAATCATAATCTGTCTTAGTTATTGTCCTTGTATAGCAGCTGACAAGCATGCCTCTTTGCATGGGGACGATGTGTGGCACAAATGTAAGCCTTGCCTGCTCACCGGTAAAATATTCGACAGCCTTCTGAGCTTCCATTTTGTGGGGGTGATTCGTAATTTTGTAAGGCTTGACCGATTCGTTAGCCTCCACAAAATGAGTGCCTACGGTAAGTGTCCTGCCTGAGCCCGACAAGGCACATTTTCCGTCAACGGTAATATCCGTTGAAATTATTTTTTCCTTAATCAGCGGCAGCAATGCAAGCTGTATTGCCGTTGCATAGCATCCGGGATTTGCAATATGTTCAGCAGTCCGTATCCTATCTTCATTCCACTCGCTCAGTCCGTATGTAAACCGTGGAGACAGATGAATTGATTTATGCTCCTTACCGTAATACTGCTTATATTCACCGCTGTTCATCAAGCGGTAATCCACGCCTAAATCAATAACCGTTACATTGTTTAATATATCTTCATTAAGCTTTTCCATCAGCACACCATAGGGCATAGATGTAAAAAGCACGTCAATACCGTCGGCAATAGTTTCGTAATCAAGAGACGAGCAGATATCCTGACTGATGCCGGTGAAATTACGATATACATACGAATATTTGTTATCAGCATATGATTCGGATATGGTTTTAACTATTTTTACTTCCGGATGACCATACAACAGCCTTATGAGCTCCTGTCCGGCATATCCAGTTGCACCTAAAATTCCGGCTTTTATCATGAGATACCCCCAATAAATTATATTTGATACACCATCATCATACCCATATACGCGATTATACACGCTGCAAGGGTTATGACACTGAACGTCAATGTTATAGAAACTTCCTTCCAGCCGCTTTTTTCTAAATGATGATGGAATGGCGCTATTTTAAATACTCTCCTGTTGAAAAGCTTCAGCGAAGACAACTGTATCACTACGCTCATGGTTTCAAAGATGCAGACACAAAGCACAAGAATAATCCACAGCGGTATATTCAGTTCAATCAAAAATACCGCAGTTGCTCCTCCCAAAAGAAGCGATCCCGTATCCCCCATAAATATTTTAGCGGGATACCTGTTAAAAATCAATGTACCAAGGCACGCTCCCTCCATAATTACCGCTCCGAACAGAACATCCTCCGCCTTCAGTTTATATGCGGCAATCCCTATGAATACAAAGACAATCGAGCATATACCTAAGGCAAGCCCGTCCACTCCGTCCGTAATGTTGACGCTGTTGCTCGATAAAACAATCAAAAAAACCATAAAAGCACCATACACCCAGCTGTTGATGTCTATATAAGCTCCTGTGAACGGAAACAAAATCCGCGTATCTATCCGCCGCGAAGCAAGCAGATATACAGTTATAATTGTACCTATAATTATGAGTCCGGCTAATTTTTCCCTGGGTGTTACCCCGTCTCTTACCTTTTTAATTTTGATATAATCATCAACAAATCCCATCACACCAAAAAGCAGCAGAAAAAAATTAATCCATATTATCCTGCCTGTTGCGATGCCATACGCCACAGTGAAAGCAAACATCACTAAATTCATGGCAATCCCACCCATAGTAGGAGTTGCAGCCTTGTGCCTATGCAACTCCTGTATGCATGACTTCTTATTGCTCGCTATATTTTCTTTTCTTTTAAAAAAATTTGTCTTTGACAGCTTGTCTATAAATATTTTCAAAAAAACAGCCGTAAAAAGTAAGCTGAAAGCAAAATAATATATCATCTGTTTCCTCCGACCAATACATTGACAATATTCTATCATATCTGTTGAAAAATTGAAAGGTAATAAAAAGGGCTCTACTTGATTATAAAATTCAATTTGCTGTAAATTTGATGTTGTATTTTACAGCAAATCAATATATACTATTATCAGAAAGGAGCTGATAGACATGCCGAACATTAAACCAATTTCTGATCTTCGGAATTACAGCGAGTTACTACAAGATGTAGCTATAGGTGCACCTGTCTTCCTCACAAAAAACGGACGCGGAAAGTATGCCATTGTAGATATACAGGACTATGAAAAAACACAAGCAACAATCCGGCTTATAAACGAGCTCTCCAAAGGCCGTAAGTCCGGTGAGGAAAATGGATGGCTCACTTTGGAGACCGTGGAGGAGTACCTCGGTATAGAACATGAATAATCTGCATTTATCTGAAGAGGCACAGGCTGATCTTGCAGAAATTTTGGAATACATTTCTAATGAATTGGAAAATCACGCTGCTGCCCTATCTATCGTAGGCAAAATCACAAATGGTATGCGTATTCTTCGTAGCCATCCATTGTCGGGTACTCCGCTGTCCTCTGTCGCCGATGTGGAAAGTGATTATCGATTTCTCGTAAGCGGAAAATACCTCACTTTTTACCGTATTGTCGATAACGATGTTTATGTGGATCGCGTCCTCTATGGACGCCGGGATTACCTGCGTATCCTGCTCGGAGATTTTCCTGAAGAAACAGTCGAATAAACATCGGTCGTAAAAATGGGGTTAGGCATAAAAAACGTAGTGTCCTAATAAGGACACTACTAATGCTCAGAATACAAACCCTACACTATATCTTTTATATCTATCATCTTATCTAAAACATATTTTACATCATATTGATTTTTAAGCTCTTCTGACAGCTTGTGCCAGCCGCAAAGTACGGGGATTACATCTGAGTTTATTGCACATTCCATATCGAATTTTGAATCCCCCACGTACAATGTACTGTCGGCTTTGCTGTTTAAAAGCTCCATGGTTTTAATCAGGGGCTCCTTGTCAGGCTTATGCTTTTCCACATCCTCTGCCGTGATGATGACATCAAAATATTTTTTTATGTTCAGGGCTTCAACTGCATCCAGGGTTGACTTTCTCAGCCTCGAGGTGGCAATTCCCATCTTTATGTTTTTATTCTTTAGATAATCCAAAGCTTCAATGACGGTTTCAAACAGCTTCACCTCATCATTGAATGTTTTTATCTGATAGTCTCTGTAGCATGTAATAACATCCTCAAAGTCGTGTTCGGAAAAGTCTCTTTTCAGTGTTAAGGCAAGAGGCTCTCCGAATGTAGTCATTACATAATCCTCATCGCAATCTTCGTTGCGAAAAACAGAATATATGTGTCTGAAGGAATTGATAACTATCTGGCTGGTGTCTGCCAATGTACCGTCAAAGTCAAATATTACCGTATCAATCATTTGTTTCTCCTAGTCTACTTGTTCTTCAAAGCATTTGTCTTCATACTGAGGCCTATTCTTTGTCTTTCCTTATCGAGCTTGATAATTGTAACATCCACCACGTCTCCTACCTGTACAACCTCCATAGGATTCTTGATAAATTTATCGCTCATTTCGGAAAGATGAACAAGTCCGTCCTGTTTTACTCCGATGTCCACAAAGGCGCCAAAGTCAACAACGTTTCTCACTGTTCCCTTCAGCTTCATTCCGATTTCCATATCTTCCATTTTCACAACATCGCTTCTGAATACTACCTGAGGCATTTCATCTCTCGGATCTCTGCCCGGCTTTTTAAGCTCTTCGATTATGTCTGTAAGTGTGGGAACTCCGATGTTAAGCTCTTCTGCCAGCACCTTTATTCTGTCCTTGATTTTTTCTCTTGCAGGCTTCTTTTCTTCCTTAAAGTTAATCTGTGAAAGTGCTTCCAGACCCTTCAGTCTGTTGCTGCCTGAGGACATCTGAACCTTATTGTCTTCCTTGACCTTAATTTTCATTATTCTTTCGTTTATGTCATTAATTCTTGTATTTTTCAAATCGTTTATATCGTATCCCAATTTATCCAGCAGCTTCATTGCTATTTCATAGGATTCGGGATGAACTGCCGTTTTATCAAGCAGATTATCTCCGTCGGAAATTCTTAAAAAGCCTGCGCATTGCTCAAACGCCTTATCTCCAAGCATTTTAACCTTTAAAAGCTCATTTCTGTTTGTGAATTTACCCTTATCTTCTCTGTATTTAACTACGTTTTTAGCAATTGTTTTTGATATGCCTGATACGTATTGCAAAAGTGCCGTCGAAGCGGTGTTTAAATCGACTCCCACGCTGTTTACGCAGTCTTCCACAACTCCGTCAAGCTCCTGGCTCAGCTTTGTCTGGTTTACGTCATGCTGGTATTGACCTACGCCTATGCTCTTAGGGTCTATTTTTACCAGCTCAGCCAACGGGTCCTGCAGCCTTCTGCCTATGGATATGGCTCCTCTTACGGTTACGTCAAGGTCAGGATATTCCTCCTGCGCTAGTTTTGACGCAGAGTATACAGAAGCTCCGGCTTCTGAAACTATGGTGTACGTAACATCCTTATCCAGCTTGGACAGCATATCCGCAACAACCTGCTCCGTTTCTCTTGAGGCAGTACCGTTTCCTATGGTTATGACATTGATGTCATACTTCTTTATCAACGATGCCATTACCTTTTGAGATTTTTCAACTTCATTTCTCGGCTCGCTTGGATAAATAACCGCATCCTCTAAGAATTTTCCCGTACCATCCAGTACGGCTAATTTGCATCCTGTTCTGAAGCCGGGGTCTACTGCCAGTATTCTCACATCCTTAACAGGCGGAACCATCAAAAGGTTTTTGGTGTTTTTACCGAACACCTTGATTGCCTCGTCTTCTGCTCTTTCTGTTAAAATGTTTCTCACTTCTCTGTCAATGGAAGGTGCTATCAGCCTCTTGTAGCCGTCTTCGATGGCAGCACAATAATAGTCCGCTGTTATTGCCGATTCGTTTTTTATTTCTTTTGATTTTAAATAATTAATTATTTTTTCATCAGGGGTATTAAGCTTGACTTTGAGTTTCTTTTCCTTCTCGCCTCTGTTTATGGCAAGTATTCGGTGATTTGCTATTTTATTTACTGCTTCTTCAAATTTATAGTACATCTCATAAACAGTCTGCTCTTGCTCATCTGCTGCTTCGGAAGCTATTACCCCGTCAGCTATGTAAATTTCTCTTATATGCTTTCTGTAATCGGCATTGTCGGAAACCATTTCAGCTATTATGTCGCAGGCTCCTTCATATGCTTCCTTGATATTCTTTACACCCTTTTCTTCATCTACAAAAGGCAGTGCAAGCTCTTCAAGACTTCCCTCCGTGATGTTTTGTGCCAGTATGATATTGGCAAGCGGTTCAAGTCCCTTTTCCTTGGCCTTGGATGCCCGGGTGGATTTTTTCTGCTTGTAGGGTCTGTACAAATCTTCCACGCGCTGCATAACGTCTGCATTAAGGATTTCGTTCTTCAATTCATCCGTAAGCTTTCCCTGCTCTTCTATCAGACGTATAACTTCTTCCTTGCGGCTTTCGAGATTTCTTAAATACATCAGTCTGTCGTATAAATCTCTCAGCACCACATCGTCCAATGATCCTGTCTGCTCCTTACGGTAACGTGCTATGAAGGGAATTGTATTTCCTTCATCAATTAAATTAACCGTGTTTTCAACCTGAAAAGGCTTAATATTAAATTCTTCACATAAAATTTTTAAAATATCTACCATTTATCTCTCCCTTTTAACGATTGGTGAACGATGGCAGAACGATTGGCGAACAATTTTTATTGTGCCATTGTTCTCCCATCATTCTCCTATTGTTTTCCTATCGTTCTAATGATTTCATCTTTAAATATTCGTTCATAAACATATCCAGACTGCCGTCCATTACGGCTTGCACGTTGCCTGTTTCTGCGTTTGTGCGGTGATCCTTTACCATGCTGTATGGGTGGAACACGTATGACCTAATCTGGCTTCCCCATGCAATCTGATTGTACTTGCCCTGAATATCCTCGATTTTTTCCTTGTTTTCTAATTTCTTGATTTCCATCAGCTTTGATTTAAGCATTTTCATCGCCGTATCCCTGTTGCTGTGCTGCGACCTTTGGTTCTGACATGATACCACTATGCCTGTGGGTATGTGAGTGATGCGGATTGCCGAATCCGTAGTGTTTACATGCTGTCCTCCCGCACCGCTGGAGCGGTAGGTATCCACACGTATATCCGATTCGTTTATTTCTATATCCACATCATCTTCTATTTCAGGCGTAACATCAACGGACGCAAAGGATGTGTGCCTTTTTTTTGCTGCATCGAAGGGTGAAATCCTCACCAAGCGATGGACACCCTTTTCGGATTTTAAATATCCGTAAGCATTTTCGCCTTCTACCAGCATTGTGACGCTTTTGATTCCCGCCTCGGTATCGGGAAGTATGTCTATTATCTCAAGGCTATAGCCATGAGCTTCGACCCATCTGGTATACATGCGGTACAGCATATCAGCCCAGTCCTGTGCCTCTGTTCCTCCGGCACCTGCATGAATGGATAATATGGCGCTGTTTTTATCGAATTCGTTGCTCAACAAGGCAACTATACGGGCATCATCAAGAAGACCCGCAACCTCATCCATACTTTCCCTGAGCTCATCTAAATGACTTTCATCATTTTCCTCTATAATCATATCGGATAAAATTTCTAAGTCTTCAACCTGCTGTCTTAAATTTTTGTATTCTGTTATCCTGTCGGTGTTTTGCTTTAATTTCTGTGAAACCTTTTGTGCTCTTTCCTGGTTGTTCCAGAAATCAGGCTCCTGCATTTCAGATTCCAAAAGTGCGTTCTCTTCCTCTAATTTAGAGAGGTCAAAGGGAACCACCAACCTCGGCTAAAATATTGTTGAACTTCTTCAGATTTTCTTTAATTTCATATGAATCTATCAAGTAATCACCCTCTCCTATTGATCTTGTCCGCAGCATTTTTTGTATTTTTTGCCGCTTCCGCATGGGCACGGATCGTTTCTGCCCACTCTCTTTTCCTTGTTTACCACCGGCTGAGGCTTACCGCCTGCCAAATCTCCTCCGCTTGTGCCCGTAATTTTTGCAACCTCTTTACGCTGCATATTTTCCTGAGGTCTTACACGCATGAGCATTTTCACAGTATCATCCTGAATTGATGCTGTCATTTCTTCGAACATATCGTATCCTTCTACCTGATATGCTCTGACCGGGTCCTCGTTTCCTATGGCACGAAGTCCTATACCCTGTCTTAACTGATCCATGGCATCAATATGGTCAATCCATTTTGTGTCAACACTTCTTAAAAGAATTATTCTTTCAACTTCTCTGAAAACTTCCTCGCCAAATTCTTCTTCCTGTCTCTTGTAATGTCTTTCTACTGCACTTAGTGCTCTTTCCTTTAATTTCTCTTTCGTCAGATTTTCCTTATCTTCACCTTCAAAGCTCACTAAGATAGAGAAGGTTTCGGCTATATATTTGGAGTATCCCTGGACATCCCAGTTATCCGTAAATCTTTCGTCTGTGGTATACATCTGTATACCTCTGTCGATGAGCTGTTCAATCATGCCCTGTATATCTTCCCTGAGGTTTTCACCTAACAAAACTTTTCTTCTTTCCGAATATATGACCTCTCTTTGCTTGTTCATGACATTGTCATACTGGAGGACATGCTTTCTGATTTCAAAGTTTCTGCCTTCGACTCTACCCTGTGCGGTCTCGATTGTCCTTGTGAGCATTCCTGCTTCCAGCGGCTCATCCTCAGGCATCTTCAGAGTTTCTATTATGTTTTTTACCTTGTCACCGGCAAACAATCTCATCAGATCATCTTCAAGTGATATATAGAAGCGCGTTGAGCCCGGGTCTCCCTGTCTTCCGGCACGACCTCTGAGCTGATTGTCTATACGTCGTGATTCATGGCGTTCTGTACCTATGATATGAAGTCCGCCTGCTGCTCTTACCTTATCCTGCTCATCCTTAAGCTCATCTCTTGATTGCTCTAAATATTCCTTATATGTCTTTCTTGCATTTAATATTTCTTCATCATCGGTGTCGTTGAATCCGTCAGCCTGTGCAATCAGCTCATCTGTAAAGCCCTTTGACTTCATTTTATGCTTAGCCAGAAACTCCGGATTACCTCCGAGCACGATGTCGGTACCTCTGCCTGCCATATTTGTTGCAATGGTAACAGCCCCATAACGGCCTGCCTGAGCAACTATTTCCGCTTCCTTTGCATGCTGCTTGGCATTTAACACCTCGTGCTTAACTCCGGCCTTTTTCAGAAACTTGCTTAACAGCTCCGACTTTTCTATGGAAATTGTACCCACAAGTATGGGCTGACCTGTCTGGTGCTTTTCTATAATTTCATTTATAACCGCGTTGTATTTTCCTGCTTCTCCCTTGTAGATAACATCCTCGTGGTCATTTCTTATTACTTCTTTATTTGTCGGTATTTCAATAACATCCACACCGTATATTTCTCTGAATTCATCTTCTTCCGTCTTTGCCGTACCGGTCATACCGCAGAGCTTTTTATACATTCTGAAATAATTCTGGAATGTGATTGTTGCCAGTGTCTTGGATTCTTTTCTTACTTCGATTCTTTCCTTGGCTTCTATTGCCTGATGCAGCCCGTTGGAATATCTTCTGCCGTACATTATACGTCCGGTAAATTCGTCAACTATTAAAACCTCACCGTCATTAACGATGTAGTCAATATCCTTCTTCATGGTGTTGTGAGCCTTCAATGCCTGATTGATATGGTGGGAAATCTCCATATTTTCCTGATCGGCTAAATTTTCGATGTTGAAAAATCTTTCTGCCTTGGTGATACCGCGGGCAGTAAGCGTAACATTTTTGCCTTTTTCATCTACGATGTAATCAACCGTGTCATCCTCTTCCACATCTCCCATGATGTAATCCATTTTGGATTTCTTTTCTTCGGGTGATTGTATTTTACCAGTCAATGGCAGAACAAAGCTGTTTGCCTGTTCGTACAAATCCGTGGATTTTTCTCCTTCTCCGGAAATAATCAAAGGAGTTCTTGCCTCATCTATCAAAATTGAGTCAACCTCATCTATGATGCAATAATTCAAATCTCTTTGAACCATTTCTTCTTTTCTGATGACCATGTTGTCTCTTAAATAATCGAAGCCAAACTCATTATTTGTTCCGTAGGTGATGTCACTCTGGTATGCTCTTATTCTTTCTTCCTTGGTTATGCCGTGGACGATACATCCTACCGACAGACCCAGGAAATTATGAACCTTGCCCATCCATTCGCAGTCACGCTTTGCAAGATAATCATTTACCGTAACTACGTGTACGCCGTTACCTTCAAGTGCATTCAGATACACAGGCAATGTTGAAACCAGTGTCTTACCTTCACCTGTTCTCATTTCGGCAATTCTGCCCTGATGGAGAACCATGCCGCCTATCAGCTGTACGCGGTAATGCTTTTGTCCCAAAACTCTCCATGCAGCTTCTCTCACAACTGCGAATGCTTCGGGCAGTATATCGTCCTTTGTTTCACCGTTACTAAGTCTTTCCTTAAATTCAACAGTCTTCGCCTTAAGCTGGCTGTCGCTTAAGCTTTGTATTTCATTTTCCAACGCCAGTATTTTATCAACTGTAGGTTCTAATCTTTTAACTTCCTTTTCACTGTATGAACCGAAAATTTTCTCTAAAAATCTTTTCATATCTATCCCTTTCTTCAATTCTCAATAATTATATTGAACTGTAATATCCTGCTGTATAGCCTGAGCTCCATGCCCACTGCAGATTAAATCCTCCGCAGTCTCCGTCCACATCGAGAACCTCCCCGCATATGAACAAGCCCTTTATCTTAGTGGATTCAAGAGTATCCGGATTCACCTGCGACATATCTATACCGCCTGCGGTGGATTGTGCCTGCTGCCATGTGTTGTGACCAGTCACCTCAAATTTCCACTCTTTTAAAACATCTATAATTTTATATATTTCTTTCTTGTTTAACTTCCCGCATTTTTTATTCAGATCCTCAAAGCCTGCCTCTGACAATATTACGGGTATAAGCTTTTTATTTATAAATCCCACAAGGCTTTCCTCCAGACCTTTGTAGCCCATGTCCGCAAATCTTGCCTGCAGCAGCTCATAAAGCTGAAGCTTTGTCATGTGTGGGAACATATCAACCGATATATATGCATTGCTTCCTTTATTTATTTCTTCAATTACCTTTCTGCTTATTTGCAGGACGGGCGGTCCCGAAATACCGTAATCGGTAAAAAGAATTTCTCCTTCATCTTCTCTGATTAGTTTATTGTCCGTAAAGCCCTTTACGATTCCGTCAAACCTTATTCCGGATATTCTTTTCAGGTATCTGCTCTTTAATTTAAGCTGAACCAGTGCCGGAAAGGGTTCAATTATTTTGTGTCCGAAGGACCTTGCTATTTCGTATCCGTCACCGTCGCTTCCCAGCTGTGGAGCAGCCTTGCCCCCTGTCGCCAGTATAACCTTGTCAGCTGAATACTCTTCATTACCAATGATACTGAATTTGTCTTTATTTTTTCTTAATCCCTTTATCTGACAGTCGGTAATTTCCCTGATTTTAATTCTCTCCGCCTCATACCTCAGGACATCCAATATACTTGACGCCTGCAGTGAGTTGGGATATATTTTCCCCGACTCTCCTTCATAGGGATGTATGCCCAAACTCTCAAAGAATCTCATGGTTTCATTCAGATCAAAAAATTCCATAGCCTTCTTTGCCAGACTGACATTATTACCGTGATATCTTTCGATGCCCATATTTAAATTGGTATAATTGCATCTGCCGTTACCTGTTGCCAGAATCTTTTTACCGACTCTATTTAATTTTTCGTAAATTGTAACTTCGGCACCGTTTCTTGCCGCGGCAATTGCCGCAATGAGTCCTGAAGCGCCTCCGCCGATAACGGCTATTTTCATAATATCATTCCTTCATTTTAATTTATATCATTGGTTTATACGTCTTTATAATTTGCTCCGCAACCTTCAGACCGTCTATGGCCGCAGACATTATCCCTCCGGCATAACCGGAGCCTTCTCCGCAAGGGTATATGCCCTTTACGTTGCTTTGCAGATCATCATCCCTGTCTATGCGAAGAGGTGATGATGTTCTTGTTTCAACACCTGTCAGCACCGCATCGTCTCTGTCGAAGTTCTCGAGCCATTTACCGAATGCTGCTATTCCTTCAACCAGGCTTTCACACACGTAGTCGGGAAGACAATCCCAAAGGTTGGCAAATGCAGCTCCCGGTCTGTATGTAGGATATACTTCACCAAAGGATGAAGAAACGCGTTTTTCTTTAAAGTCCCTGAAGAGCTGCACGGGAGCATGATAATTGCTTCCGCCCAGTTCAAAGGCTTTTTTTTCATACCTTCTCTGGAATTCAATTCCTGCCAGCGGATTTTCTCCTCCGCCAAAGTCCTCGGGATTAATCTGCACCACAATTGCGGCATTGGCATTTTCCAGATCTCTGTCATGGAAGCTCATACCGTTTGTTACAACGTATCCCTCTTCGGAGCTTGAGGCGGTGACCACACCTCCCGGACACATGCAAAACGTATATACGCTTCTTCCGTTTTTACTTTTATGAACAAATTTATAGTCAGCAGGACCTAAATTAGGATGTCCTGCCATACTTCCATACTGTGCTTCGCTTATCATCTTCTGCGGATGCTCTATTCTGACACCCATGGCAAAGGGTTTTGCTTTCAGTTCAACCTTGTCACTTAGCATTTCGAATGTATCTCTTGCACTGTGACCTATTGCCAGCACCAGCACATCGGTTTCTATTATATCACTTTCAGTCACGATGCGACAGACACTGCCGTCCTTGACTTTAATGTCCGTAAGCTGCTCCTCGAATCTGAAGGTTCCGCCAAGACTTATTATTTTTTTTCTGATGTTTACAATTACATCTCTCAACAAATCCGTACCTATGTGCGGCTTGTTCAGATACGTTATTTCATCAGGTGCTCCCGCATCGACGAATTCCTCCAAAACCTTTTTGCCGCGTCTGGATCTGTCCTTGATCAATGTGTTAAGCTTTCCGTCAGAAAATGTACCGGCACCTCCTTCGCCGAACTGTATGTTTGATCGTTCTCTCAGTGTGCCGTCCTTCCAGAATCTTTCTATGTCCTTAACTCTCTCTTTAACCTTTTTCCCTCTTTCAAGGATAATAGGTCTGTAGCCCTTTTCCGCAAGAAGCAAAGCACAAAATAGTCCCGCAGGACCGCTTCCCACGACAACTGGTCTGTTATTGAGCAGTTCTTCACCCGTTGCTTCGATTTCATATGTAAACGGTTCAACCACCGTAACATTGGCATTTCTCTTGGAAATTTTTATGTCGTTGTAAAGGTCCACATCTAATGCGTATATAAATAAAATTTCATCCTTTTTTCTTGCGTCTATGGATTTTCTGAATATTGTCAGTGACTTTATTTCTTCCCTTTTTATCTTTAAGCTTTCTGCTGCCTTTATATATAAATCTTCCTGATTATGATCTATCGGAAGCTTGACCTGCTGTATTCTTAACATCAATTACACCTCTTAAGTCTGAATATTAATCGTTAGTCAAATTATCGTCTCAATATTATATCATAAATTAAAAAATAATCTATGCAAAAATGAGCTCATCAAATATATTATGATACTCACGGCGAAATTTATGCCCGACTGAGTATAAATTCGGACAAGGCAGAAAAACAATAAAGCTTATGCTCTAATGTTTTTCTGCCTGTACAATAACTCTTTATAATTCTTTCTTCAAATTTCTTTACCCTCTATAGGGCTGGACATTATAATGAACGTCTCGGTATTGCCAAAGAACTGAACCTTGCCCACAAGCTCTTCGAGGTGATTCATTTCTCTCAGATATGCCTTCATAATCATGCTGTGAGGACCCGTTACATGGTGGCACTCAACTATTTCTTCTGATTTTCTGGCAAACTCCAAAAATCCCTCTTGCTTTTCCGGCTTTATAGAAGCATTGATCAGGACGCATATGGGCTTTCCGACTTTTTCATTGTTTATTACCGCTTTATATCTCTCGATTACTCCGTCATCCTCTAATCTCTTGACTCTTTCTGCGACTGCAGGCGGGCTCAAGGATACTTCCTTGCCCAATTCCTTCATAGAAATCCTTCCGTCATGCTGCAGTATGTTGATTATTTTCAAATCTGTCTGATCCATAATTTCCACCTTACTTAATTAGTTATATTTTGTAAACTGTTTTTAATCTATAAGTATTTTCTTTAATTTTGTTATTTAAATTATGTACTTATGCAGATATACATGATATTATACTGGTAAATAAAATGTTAAGAAATCTAAATAAAACTTCTATAGTCAAACTATTTAATATTCGATATAATATTCATATTTGTATCCTTAATGATATGTATTCTATCATAAGTGCAAGCCGCTTATCGGCTTGCTTCACACCGATACAATAAATACATATTCAGACAAAGACGTATGTCTTTGTTTCATCTGTGTATTTATTATATCATACATATATTGTTTATATCAAGAAAAAGCTTAATAAAATATGGTTAAATATGTATATTTGTAATTTAATAAAGGAAAATACAGGATATTTAAAATAATTATTACGAATTATAAAGGAGGTACCATGATTAAGATTACCGAAACGTCCTTAAGAGACGGACACCAGTCATTAATTGCCACAAGATTGTCTACAGACGAAATATTGCCTATTTTATCGGAAATGGATAAAGCGGGATATCATTCCATGGAAGTCTGGGGAGGTGCTACATTTGATGCATGTCTCAGATATTTAAATGAAGATCCATGGGAAAGATTGAGAAAAATTAGAGCCAGCGTTAAAAACACAAAGCTTCAGATGCTTTCACGAGGTCAGAACATCCTCGGATACAAAAATTATCCTGATGATATTGTCGAAAGATTTTTGAAGAATGCCATATTTGAGGGAATTGACATAATAAGGGTTTTTGATGCATTAAATGACATACGAAACCTGAAAAAGTCAATCGATGTTATAAAAAAAGAGGGTGCGCACTGTCAGGGTGCAATTTCCTATACCATAAGCCCTGTTCATACGACAGAGTATTATCTGAACATAATTAAAAATCTCGAGGATGAAGGTGTAGATTCCATCTGTATAAAGGATATGTCAGGTATACTGCTGCCTTATGAGGCTTATAATTTAGTTAAAGCCATAAGGGGGATTACAAATCTTCCACTGGAATTCCACAATCACTGCACAAGCGGTGTAGGACAGATGTCCATGCTGAAGGCTATAGAAGCAGGTGTTGATATTGTGGACACTGCAATTTCTCCGTTGTCATCAGGTACATCACAGCCTGCCACGGAGTCTCTGGCATTTACACTGCAGGGAACGGAATATGATCCTAAGCTGAATGCTGAAAGCCTGAACAATATTGCCGAGTATTTCAAGGGCATTATAAAAAGATTCCAGGATGACGGTACATACAACATCAAGGTTCTTATGACCGAGCCCAATACTTTACAATATCAGATACCGGGCGGAATGATGTCAAACCTTCTCTATCAGATGAAATCATTGAATGCAAGTGATAAATATGATGCGGTACTGGCTGAGGTGCCGAGAGTAAGAGAGGACTTAGGTTATCCTCCGTTGGTGACACCTATGAGTCAGATGGTTGGTGCGCAGGCAGTTTTCAACGTAATTTCGGGAGCAAGATACAACATTATTCCAACTGAAATCAAAAATTACGTAAAGGGACTTTATGGAAAGCCGGCTGCACCCATCAGTGAGGAAATAAAAGAAAAGATAATCGGAAACGAAGATGTTATAACAGTAAGACCTGCTGATTTGCTGCCTGATGAATATGAAAAGCTCAGGGCTGAAATAGGTGACTTGGCTAAGACGGAGCAGGATGTTTTATCCTATGCGCTGTTCCCACCGGTTGCTAAAAGCTACTTTGAAAAAAGAAATCAGTGAGCAAGTCGGCATTTGTTTTTTGTAAAACTTCTAACAATGCCGAAAGTGTAAACTCAATAAACCGGCTCGAATCGCCGCTGTGCTGACCGTAATACAGTGCGTCGTAATATTCCGGTCTGTTCTGGTTAAAAGTGCAGGATAAATTATTCCGGTAAAAGGGGAAGGCTGCCGGTCGCAGCCTTCCCCGAATGATTAAATATGTTATTCTGTATATCCCTGTGTTGTATCAATCACTACTGCATTATTTGCAGCATCCCAAGACACACCAAAATTAAAGGATTGACCTAAATCACGGAGTTTGAAATAGTTGTTTCCATTGATAGTGTAGGCTGTCAAACTAATTACAGCACCATCCTTGTAGATTGTAGAATTACTTGCTACTGCATTTTTTCCTGTGCCATCACCTTTAGCAAGTTCCCCACCTACAACAGTGTAGACTTGTCCTGAAATCAGGTTAATAGCATTTTTAGTGCCATCCCAAGTTACCTCAAATTGCTTATCTGAACCAGACACCACTTTTGCAACATCCCTTAATTTGAAGTAGTTATTTCCATTGATAGTGTAGGCTTCAAAGTCTGTTGCTGTTCCATTTACAAGAACCTTTGAACTTGTAGGAGTTGCTTTTATTTCTGTATTCTGAACAGGTGTAGTAGTGGTATTATTTCCGTCTTGTACTACAAGTACAGCATAGGCTCCGCCAGCTATTGCTGAATATCTACCAGAGACAGTATAGATACCAGGCTTTGTAATAGTGATTATAGCACCTTTTTGAAATTCAAAGCCTTCCATATAAGTCCATTCTGCACCGGTTTCATACTTTTTTATGCTTCCATCAGAGTATAATTTAACGTTACCTGCTATATCTAACTCTTCTCCCCAATTATAAGATCCATCTTTTTGAACAAGTGTATAACCAAAAAAACCTTCTATGTTATCCAAAGCAGTTACAGTCACAGGTCCTTGACAAATATATGTATCAATATTTTCAAGATATACTGTAGTATCTTTTTTGATAACATTAGAAATGCTGATTTGGTGTTCAGCAGTAACTACATCTTCTCCAACCTTATAATCCGGATACCCATTAATTTTAATTGTTTCTGCTGCAAACGCTGTTGTTGCCATTCCTGCTATCATGGTTAAAGCCATGCAAAATGACAGCACCTTTTTTACCATTTTATTCATTTTTGTCTCTCCTTTGAGAATTATTTATTTATACGCTGATTTTTAATCAGCGGTATGGTCCTTAGTGGTATCTATTACAATCGCATTGTTTGCACTATCCCAAGTAACACTGAAATTAAAAGCCTTACCCAAATCACGCAATTTGAAATAGTTGTTTCCATTGATAGTATAGGCTGTCAAATTCACAGATACACCATCCTTATAAATAGTAGAAGTGCTAAGCGTATACTGCTTATTAGTACCATCCCCGGCAATCAGTTCCCCGCCTATATATTCATAAGCTTGATTGGAAAGAAGGTTAATCGCATTCTTTGTACCATCCCAAGTTACATTAAACTGCTTATCTGAGCCGCCGACAACGTATGCTATATCTCTCAACTTGAAATAGTTATTGTTGTTGATAGTATACGCATCAAACAATACCGAATCGCCATTTACAATGACCTTTGAATTGGTTGTAGGTGCAGTGGTTTCAGGTGTGCCTGTGGGTTTGCCTGTTACTACTGTTACTGCATAGTAATACTTCTGACCACCTTGCTCTACTGTAATGTCAAAGCTGTTCTGATTAGTGTATTGAGCGTTATAGTTGAACTGCCAAGTCAAGCCCTTGCTCCAAGTTCCATTGGATTTTGTGGTTGCGTATGGCGCTACACCCCTTTGTGATAGTGACCAATGACCTGAACCAAATGTGTTATCTGTTCTACCTACATCCAACTCATTTGTTGTATTCCAAGGCTCTGAATAATGATACTTGAACTCTGTATTGTCCTTGTCTGCACGCATTGAACCCTTATCACTGATTTTTACCCATGTTACGTCAATCTTATTGTCATTTGCGTCTGTAAGTGTAACATTTTGATGACTTACATAGTTGGAAAAGGTTACTGGACCCAAGGTTTTGGTGTACTCCATTGTTGGGAAATTTGTGGATGGTGTTGGAGTGGTTGGGTCTGTTGGGGTTGTGGGATTGGTTTGAGTTGTGGGGGAAGTGCTGTCTGTGTAATAGTAGGTTGCACCTACGCTCTTACACCATTCCTCCGCATAAGAACCCTTTGTCACCTTAAATGTTAGTTTACTCCCACCTGTAATCCAACTTTTTTCTGCATTTAAATCACTGATATAAGTTAAAGTAGAAGGAAGTGTAATCACAGGTGAATTAAACTCCAAACCAAGATAACCCAAATATTCAAGACCCTCATTCAAAGTAAAATTACTAAATCTAACTGTTTCAAATGCACTATCATCAATACGCTTTAAGGTTGATGGTGCAACAAAAGTCTTTAACTTCTTGTTACCTGCAAAGGATGTTTTACCAATACGAACTACCTTAGTTTTTGAAAGGTCTGCACTGGTAAAGTTATTATTTGAAAACGCAAAGTTACCAATATACTTCAAATTAGTATACTTACTGAAATCTACACTATCGTCACCCAATCCTCTACCCATAAAAGCAGCACCACCAAAAATTACAACTGTATCTGGAATATTTGCTACTTTTGAATCACTGTCAATATTTCTTTTACCCATATGAACACTTTCTTGTTCAATAACAAGTGTACCTGAAGGGAAATCTACACCCTTTTTGTCAATGGATACTGACACATAATCTTTATAGTCCTGTGGACCAAAATCTTCTTTTAGATAATCACTATCTGTAAATGGTAGTGAACTGGCTGCAAATGCTGTGGTGGATAGGAAAAAGACCATTGCAAATGCAAGAATTGTTGAAATTAGTTTTTTCATTTTTTCGCTCCTTTTTTTGATTATATTTATTAATTGCTGTGTTATAAAAGACAGTAACCCCTGTATTATTCCATATTAAAATACCCATTTCAAGTTGATAGAATATACAGAGGTGAGAAAATGGGTACAAAAAACAATAATTCAGATAAATTTAGAGATGAGATTATAATAAAACTTACCCTTTAATTATATCGTCTAAAATCAAAAAATAATTATAGCACTCCCGAGGTTAAAAAGGGAGTGCTGTGCAGTAGGATGTCTCGCTTGAAGCTCGTGCCGTATTCGAGTCTCGTGACAGTTTCAACGATTTTCGCCAAATAGTCCGCAGCCTTTTCTGTTATAGTATACGGCGGGTTTATTTCCCATTGTTATTTCCTCCTATATCTTCGTTAGAACATCTGTGAAGATCTTATATGATAAGTATATCCAAGATTTCAATATCAGTAAAGAAAAATCACATTATTATAACAAAATAACCAACAAAAATCACATAATTATGTAACTTTAAACACCGGCGAGGAATCTCAAAGTTATGGTTCAAACCTAACAGAATTGTCATCCCGAGCGTAGTGAGGGATCTCATCTTTTAAAGTTTGAGATTCCTCACTGACGTTCGGAATAACAACGTCATAGGTATACTTTGTAAACAGCCTGATGATGCTCACTGAGCATCATTTTTTCTTGCTTATACTTTCTAAAAATTTCTCTATACCTTCCAGCAAATCATCCATATTGTCGGTCTTGAGTGACAATGTTTCAACAGGACACATTCCTGTTTTGTCACGGTTTTTAATATATGGCGTACTTTCATCATAGTTGAAGACTATATCAGTACCTTCCAATACATTTATGGCATTGTCAGAAATCACTCTTGTTTTTAATTCCTTTATACGTCTTTCGGCACAAATCATCGCCGCTGCTTTTCCCGTAACTCTGTCAGCTACGCTTGAGCCGCTTAAGTCCATGTTTTGTGTATACGCTGTATACAGCGGCTTTATGCCTATGTCAAGGCTTGAATAAATCAAGTCTCCATTCTTAACCACAGCCAATGTGAGACCTTCCTTTTCCAGAAGCTCCACAGCAATTTCTATATCCTTCATTTTTTTATCCTTTTCTGATATAAATTTATTTATAAATTTTTAAGCTGATTTTGCAGCATCAGACCCACCGTATCCGCAAATCTGTCCAGCGAATTGATTCTGACAAAATTATGACCGTAAATTTTCTTAGCAGCCGGTAAATCCTCATCCTCTCCGGTGAAAACACAAAGAACCATGTTTCCTCTGAATACACCCTTCTTGACCTCTCTTGCAGTATCACTGATACCCTTGATTCCCGAATACTCAATATGTGCGGGGATTATTCCCGTTCCGGGATTGGCTTCGATGTCATTGGGCTTGCAGTCAGAAAGAATTATGAGTATTTTATGCTCATTGTCATTGCCTTCCATCATGTGCAGAGACGTACGCACAGCCAGTCCGTCACGGTTACAGCCCGAAGTCATATAATTGAATATTTTATCATTCTTATCATTTTCATTATAATCTCTGAGTAAATTTATTACGGTATAGCCTCTCAGACTGCTGAAGAAATAAACCTTAACAGGTATGTTGCAGCGGGTCAGGCTTTCCGCTATGATATATCCCTGCGACGCGATTATCTCCTGTCTTTCATTTTGTGAAGCCGATGCATCCAGCAAAATATCGACGGATATGTTACCTACATCATTTTTCTGCTCAGCGGAAAAAATGTTGCTGTCATTTACATGAATGTTTCTCCAGATTTTATCGGGAAGCAGTCTGCCTTCCTTTGATCTCAGAGCAGAATGCTCGAAATTCATCATCATTGTATTTCTGATCCTGTTTGTAAGTCTTGTTATGTTATTCTGATTTCTTGCGTAGTTTTCGTGGTAAAAGTTAACATTAGCCTCTCGTTTCTCGGAGGCAACTCTTTTTATATATTCGGTATCCGCATCAACCACCGGACCATGTTCGCCACGGGTGAAGTGAAGGTGATTGTTTTTATGGTTGCCTGTGCACAGGGTCTTTTCCAAAATCATGGTTTTATTCTCAGACAGGGTCGGTATTCCAAAATATTTTTCTATATACCGCCTGTCGTTTTCAACTCTTTTGCTCCTCAGACCGTATAAATCTATTTTAACATTCTTTTTTTCCTCACCCTTGTCATAATAGACAAATCTCGCAGTTTCGGCCGATTCTGTCTCCAGCGCCTCCAACAGTGGGTTAGCCTCGTCTGATTTTTCTTTTGTTCTTTCGTAATTTCTCGGCTTTTTTTCAACATTCTTCTTGCTTTCTGCCTGCTTTTCGAATGTTTTTTCAAACTGACCGTAATAGAACCTGAAATAATTGTCCAGTATTCCCTTCATTCTGGATATGATTGAATCGGTATCCATGTATGCGTCGAACTCAAGCTCCTCCAGTATACTGAGTATCCTCTCCACTGCCTTCGGAGTTTCACCCATAACCTTTTGAAAATGAGCCTTTTTTAGTTCCTTTAAAATTGTGTTGTCAATATAAGGTACTTCATGGAGCAGTACCTTTCTTGCATAATCCTTTCTCAAGCCAGTTAACGCCGGACGGTCATTTTTTCCCTTTTCAAAGGTTGAATTCTCAAGACCAAGCCAAAAAAGCTCCTCATAAAAATCATGGTCCGAATCATTTCTCATGTACTTGATAAATTCACGGAGCTTGGGATAATCATAATATTTTCTTACTGCCCCTATTATATAATTCGGATATATATCCGCTATACCTTCT
>JAFACY010000219.1 GCA_023425285.1 Bacillota bacterium | reverse complement strand
TTTTCAAATATTGACTTTCCCATACGCTGCTTACTGCAACCATGTCCTCGTCCGTATAACTTTTTATTTCTTCCACGTTACTTATATGAGGTATGTCAAGATATCCCGCTACCTCCGCTCCAACCTGTCCCGTATCTCCGTCAACAGTCTGGATGCCTGCGATTATCAAATCGTAATGTCCTATTTTTTGTATTGCGGATGATAATATTGTTGAGGTCGCCTTGACATCAGAGCCTCCGAATTTCACATCTGTCAGAAGAATTCCTTCATCTGCTCCTCTTGCAATTGCTTCTCTCAATGCCTCTTCAGCCTGAGGCGGTCCCATAGTCAGGGCAGTTACCTTACCATTTGTATTTTCACTGATTTGCAGTGCTGCTTCCAAAGCATTCAAATCAAAAGGATTTATTTCTGTTCCTGCAGATGACCTGTCTATTCTTCCCGCTTCTCTGTCAAATTTTACTTTTTCCATATCGGGCACTTGCTTTACAAGTACAATTATATTCATTATAACCTCCCATCACCGTTTGAAGGTGAAGAGTTTCTGTACAGAAACTCTTCACTTTACAAGTGATTAAATTGCTTTATTAATTTTTTTACTCTTATTTATTCCAACCAATATAAACGGAAACAATACTACGAATATTGAAAAGTATCCGAGGTATTTGTAGCCTATATTGATTATCTTTGCTATTCCGAATGTCGATACGATTACGTCCAATGTCAACATTATAAGCACTATAATCAGGCTTATGCTTTTCTCACTCTTGATGTTGTTAACAAATACAGTCTTGTTTTTAAATCTTACGATAACTGAAAATGCGAATGTAATTATAGTTGACAATGATGCCATAATAACGAACAATACGTATACTGTTTCCAAAGCCGGAATTCCTATTTGCTGTACTATATAAAAGTTCGGAAGAAGGCTGTCTATTGATTCAGGCAGAAATCCATAGTTAACGATGACTATTACAGCAAGCATTAATGCATTTACAGATGCGCCCAATACGGCTGTCCTTGCACTGTCTTTTTTGGATGTCAAGCCTTCAGAAACGGAAATACAGTTACCGATTATGCCTGTGGACTGGAAGCCTGCATAGGATATTGCACTCCATACTGCCGCCCAGATACCGAATTCTGAAAATGTTGTGTTCCCCCAGTTCAAAACTATATTGCCACTGCCCTTGCTTATACCAAGGGACACTATAATTGCCAGTATGGTTAAAATTCCCAATGTAAGTCCCGTAGAAGCAGCTTTTACCAATGACGCTCCGTACATAACCAATATCACAGAAAGCACTACCATTATTATCGTTCCAACCCACACGTTGAGACCAAAAAATTGGTTCAAAAGCTGAGCACTTGTTGCTATGCAAAGACCGGGAGCCAGCAGACACGTTACAAGAAAGCATATTTCAAAAAACGTGCTGAACAGCTTTTCGTAAGGATGAAAGAACTTATTTGTAAAGGTCTTAAAATTGCTTATATTATTGATTCTTGAATATTCTAATGCGTAATAAATAGCCCAGCCTAAAAGTATCATAGCTATGAACGGTGTAAACATTCCAAGTTTTCCATATGCCCCATAATAAGATGCCACCTGTTTTCCGGATGCGATCCCGGGACCGACGTGAGTTCCAAACCATACCGCTGCAATTCCAATATACGGCGGTATTGAAGATTTTTGACTTCGTAATTTTTTTTCCATATATGCTCCTTTAAATAATTTATATATCGAGCTTTGGCCAAAAGCTTTATATCTGTTGTATAAATAAAAAAATCTTTCACTCCTATAAACACATTTGAATTCAACTGTGCTTATAGGGACGAAAGATTTGTTCCGCGGTACCACCCTAATTATGATATAATAATCATCACTTCAAAGTCTGACAACTTCTAACCCTGTAACGTGGGTACACGTATCTGCCTACTCGATACCTTTGAGCAGATATGCTCCGCAGTGAATATTGCATATTTTCTTCAACGTTGGCTTTCACCTTTCCCAACTCTCTGTGCCTGATAAAATATCTTTCTCTGCATCATCGCAATTCTTATATTGTTTTTTATATTAAATTATTCAAACACGTTTGTCAAGCGTTATTTTGAAAAAAATCCAAAAAAATAACAGAGAGATTTTTCACATCTGAAAAATCTCTCTTTAATAACATATTATTGTGCGCCGTCAAACAACATCTCAAACTCTTTGCCGGATATTGTTTCTTTTTCCAGAAGAGCCTGTGCAACACGGTGCAGTTTATCCATATTTTCGCTGAGAAGTGATTCTGTTTTATGATATGCGGCATCAATTATTCTGCGCATTTCGTTATCAATTTTAGCTGCCACTTCTTCCGAATAATTTCTTATTTTATTGAAGTCTCTGCCTAAAAATACTTCATCGTCATTTGTACCATACGTCATGGGACCTAAATCATCACTCATACCGTAGGTTGTAACCATTGCTCTTGCAATTTTCGTAGCTCTTTCTATATCGTTTGAAGCGCCTGTTGATATATCGTCAAGAGCTAATTTCTCGGCAACTCTGCCGCCTAACAATCTTACGATGCTTTCCTGCATATCCGTCTTTGATCTGTAGGAGCGATCTTCCTCAGGAAGATACATTGTAAACCCTCCTGCCCCGCCTCTCGGTATGATGGTAATCATGTGGACAGGATCTTTACTTGATGAAAGCTTTGCTACAACCGCATGACCTGCTTCGTGATAAGCTGTAAGCTTTTTCTCATTATCGCTTATAACCTTACTTCGCTTTTCAGGTCCCGCAATAACCTTAGTTATTGCTTCTTCTATTATATCCATGGAAATCATGGTCTTATTTTGTCTCGCAGTCAACAGTGCGGCTTCATTCATGGCATTTTCCAAATCGGCAGGTGTAAAGCCCGGAGTTCTCTTTGCAACTATTTCCAACTCAACGTCATCTGCCAGAGGTTTTTTTCTGACATGAATTTTTAATATTTCTTCTCTTGCCTTTACATCAGGAAGTCCCACATGTACCTGTCTGTCAAATCTGCCCGGTCTCATCAATGCAGGGTCCAGAATGTCCGGTCTGTTTGTCGCAGCAATAATGATAATTCCTTCGTTGCCTGAGAATCCATCCATTTCAACCAACAACTGATTCAATGTCTGTTCTCTTTCATCGTTTCCGCCGCCAAGTCCGGCTCCTCTTCTTCTTCCTACGGCATCTATTTCATCTATGAATATTATGCATGGAGCATTTTTCTTTGCCTGATCAAACAAATCTCTGACACGTGAAGCACCGACACCGACAAACATTTCAACGAAGTCTGACCCGCTTATGCTGAAAAACGGCACTCCCGCTTCTCCCGAAACTGATTTGGAAAGATATGTCTTACCTGTTCCCGGAGGTCCCACCAATAATACACCCTTTGGTATACGTGCTCCGAGACGGACGAATTTAGCTGGATTTTTCAGGAAATCAACTATTTCGCTTAATTCTTCTTTTTCTTCGTCTAAACCCGCAACATCTGCAAAGGTAATTTTCTTGTTCGGATCGTCATCCTTAACCATTCTTGCACGACTTTTGCCGAATGACATCGCTTTGCCTGTTCCTCCGCCCTGAGACTGCTTCATAAACACATACCAAAGCACTCCTAAAAGAATTAGCATACCTATTGTTGGAAGTGCCTGAATCCATAAAGGTGTGGCGGGAACCGGTTCACCGATTATTTCTATTTCCTTTGCTTCAACCTTATCTGCAAGATAGTTGTCATAAAAGCTGCCTGAAAATAAAAATATGGTCGGTACATATGATGTGAATTTTGTATCATCCTTATAAACACCCTTCACTTCACTTTCTGTAAAGGACAGTGATTTTACATTGCTGTTTTGTATCTGTATTATAAGCTCGCTGTAGCTTATACTTTGCGCATCCTTTGCCGGCTCAACCATACTTTGAACTAACATTATGATTACGACAAATATAAGTATATACATGGCGATGCTTCTCATGAATCCTTTCAATTAAGCCCTCCTCTTGAATTACATCGTTATTATGATGTAATTGTATCATAAAATATAAATCATTACAAACAGTTTATATAAATCCAAATCAGTTGGAATATACTTCTTCCTTCAATACTGCAATATATGGCAGATTTCTGTATTTCTCCGCGTAATCAAGACCGTATCCAACCACAAATTCATCAGGTATTTTAAAGCCTGTATATTTTATGGTCAAATCAATTTTTCTTCTGTCAGGTTTATCAAGTATGGTACATATTTCAACCGATGCAGGACCCCTGCTCTTTAAATTTTCCACAAGATATGACAACGTAAGACCTGAGTCGATTATATCTTCGACGATCAATACGTGTCTTCCTTCAATTGATGTGTTTAAATCCTTAAGTATTCTGACAACACCGGATGATTGTGTATTTGTTCCATAGCTTGAAATCGCCATGAAATCTATATCTAAAGCCGTATTTATCTGTCTCATAAGGTCACTTACAAATATAACAGCACCCTTTAAAACACATACTAACAATAAATCCTTATCCTTGTAATCCTCCGTTATTTTTGCTCCAAGCTCCCTGACCTTTTCCTGTAAATCCTTTTCTTCTATAAGTATATCTCTTATATCCTTATCCATTTTGCCGCTCCCTTATTGTAATATTCAATATTTTCTTTGTTGACGAAGTTACTTTAAGACGATTGTGAATTCTGAAGCCCTCCAGCCACAATATGCTGCTGTTATCTGCTATAATCAGTTTCTTGTCTCTTTCTCCCTGAGGAATCTTCATATCAATGAATATGTCCTTAATTTTTTTGACACCTGTCATGCCGCACGGAACCATGCTGTCTCCCGGCAATCTGTTTCTTACAACCAAACTTCCGTCTGTCAAATCGTAATCAAGGCTGATTGTGTCCTTGTCCTCCGGATTGAATTCAGAAGCATCAACCACTTTACAGTATATAATTTTACCGGCCTCATGAATTTCCATCGGTTCGTGCAATACAATATTATATTTAAATTTTGGAATATTTTCAAGATTTTTATTAAATATTAAATTGTTATAGCTTATTTCAACATTTACAGCTTCTGTAAGATTTATTTTCTTTCCTGTTTTACCACTGCTGATAAAATCTATTATATAATCTATGTGCCTCATCTCAACGTTGACGGTGTTGCCCTTAAGCAGCTCTAAGGCACATCTTAAAATTCTTCCTGTTTCCTCAGGCTCTGTCTTCTTTAATTTTTCTATACTTAGTATAACCCTATTATCATCATTTGAAATAAGCATTTCAGAAAATATTTTTCGTATATATTTCTCTATGATTTTCTTATCTCTGTCCATGGCTTCGGACATCCGGTAAAGTGTATTCTGGATATTATGATTGAAATTATTCTCTAAATATGGTATCAAATCAAGACGTATTTTATTCCTGCCGTAAATGCTTTGAGAATTTGTTATATCTGTGCAATATTCATAATTATAGTTGTGAAGATACTCCAAAACTTCAGTCTTTGGAACATTAAGCATGGGTCTGATAATATTATCTTTTTTTACGGACATGGCACTAAGCCCGTCAATGCCTGTTCCTCGTATAATCCTTTGAAGTACGGTTTCTGCCTGATCGTTTAAATTGTGAGCAACGGCAATTATTCCGCCGCCAACTTCGTTTAAGTTTTCCTTAAAGAAATTATATCTTAAAATTCTGCCTGCCTCTTCTTCCGTTACTCTGAGCTCCCTGGCATACTCTGTGGCGTGCTTTCTCTTGACAAAAAGCTTTATGTCATGCTTGTCGCACAGCTTTCTCACAAATTCCTCATCCCTGAAGGCATCCTCACCCCTGTACATATGATTTATATGAGAAGCATACAGGTTGAAACTTAAATTTTCCTTTAGTTTTATAAGGTTGTAAAACAAAAAAACAGAATCGGGTCCGCCGGACAATGCCAACAAAACATTATCACCACACCTGATTAAGCCTTTATTCACTATATTGCTTCTTACTAAATCGTGCATATCTTCCCTCATATTCTTAACCTACTTAAAATTATACCACGAATTTAGCATTTTAAAAATAAATTTTTAAAATTGATTGGCAATTTACAGATAATGAATAAAAAAAGCGCCAAAGGCGCTAAAATCAATTGCTATTCTATTGCATGTCAATCGCTACTCCATTGTTCATAAACCGCTTCACCCTATCTTTGTCACCAGCACTGTCATATCGTCCATAACAGTTGTTTGTCCCCTTAATGCGTAACTCAGTATGGAGTTGGCTATGGTCTGAGGGTCCTTTTTCATAATAAGCTCCAGATATTTATCCAGATCCTTTTTTTCATCCATGCCAACGGAATCGGTAATACCGTCCGAAACCATAATTATTATATCTCCGATATGGATATTCTTTTTAAAGGAGCTGTATTCAAAATTATCAAGTATGCCCAGGGGCAGACTCTTTCCTGAGATTTTGTCTATGCTTTTATTGCTTATTATGTATGTGGGAGCAGCCCCGGCCTTATACAGCCGTACTTCCTTAGTTCCGTAATCTATAATGTTAAGATCAAAGGTTACAAATCTTTCGTCTCCCAATTTAATCATCAATATTGAGTTTAATGTTCTAAGTATCTGTTCCTCGGTGAAATCAGTGTATAAAAATTTTGACAGCAGCTCCACAGCGCTGTTGCTTTCACTGCATGCCTCTTCCCCTGAGCCGATACCATCGCACAGCACTGTATAATATTTGTCGGCGCGTGCTGCATGCGCGAAATTATCACCTGATACAATACTTCCTTCCTTGGTTGCCGTGGCACTGTATGTCCTTATTTTAATTCTTTTTATGTTCTTAAATTTGAACACATAGTAATTTGGAGACGGAATCAGTCTCTCGGTACATTTAAGCTTTACACCGCTGACATTTCTTACAATGAGCTCTATGGCACTCTCAACCTCTTCCGGGCTTTTTTCGGTCCTGACCGTAAGGCTTAAAACAACAGAATTTTTGTTATAAGATACAACCTCAAAAAATTTTATGTTTATATTTTGCCACATGAGCTGTTCTTTTATTTTTATCTTTGCCTTTTCCGAAAAAATACTTACGTACTTGGACCTTTTATAGTCATCTATATTTGTAATAGTTGATGCAGCAGTTGCGGCAGCCTCATTTCTGATATGCCTGTCGCTTTCATGATTCAAATTGTTATATTCATTTTCAACGGCTTCGGGTATGACAGATTTTTTTGCGGCTTTTTTAGGTCTGTGAAAACTTACTTTCCGCGTACCGTTTTTCACACCCTTTATAAATTTTATTGCTTCGTTGGATAAAATAATTGCACTGAAAATAAAAAATGCTTCAAAAAAATTCAATATCAGTCCATTTTTGCTGAATCCATCTGCCAAAAGTATGGTGGTTTTAGCAACAAATAAGACTACGGATGAATATCCTGCAACCGTCAGAATTGATTTGCTGTCTTTTTTATTAGTAAAATAGGCGTATACAGCCATCAGTATTATGACATATACAAAGCTGAACTTAACTGACAGTACAGCAAGGATTGTAATAATAAAAAATGATACCGACGCGCCCTTATTAAAGCTGTAGACGCTAAATACAATGATTGCAAATGGAAATATTTCATGTATTATATTTTGCCTTGCAATCAAAAAACACACCAAAAAAATAATTGAATTACGTTTGATGTGTTCTAACTCATTTTTTAAAATATTATCAAATAAATTTAAACTGAATTTTTTTTCATTTGTTTTACCTATCATATACTCCACCCCTCTGTGACTATGGTAGCAGAGATATAATGTAAAAGGCTGTCTAAATACGCGGTAAATGAATTCTAATTTTCTAAATCTCCCTGAAATCCAATACCCTGTATAAGCTTATTGTCATTTTTGTTTTTATCTATGTAAATAATTTCATTTGGTTTAACCATCTTGTATTGATTTCTTGCAATCTTTTCTACAAGCTCCAAAAGCTCTTCTTCATTGTTCATTTTCTCAACATCAGTCTTGAGCTCCTGAACCTTTTTTTCCACCTTTGCTTTTTCATACAGCTTTTCATCAATCTGGCTGTTTAAATCGCTCAACATCTGATATTGATTAACCGCAGTAAAAGCAAAATAAATAACGAATACAGAAAATAAGAAGTTAATTATGTTAAATCTCCTCTTCTTCTTAATAGGAGCTTCAAATTTTTTCTGTCTGTTTTTTTCTTTAATTTCTTTTTCCTGCTGTCTGAAATCTTCATTATTGATTTTTCTTTTTAATGCGATTATCTTTTGTTCGTCGTGCATTTGTCTGCTCCTTTCTTCGTCTTTTGTTTATCTTCTTAAATTGTTTCCTTCTATTATAACTCATTTTTCTATTTTTTGAAATCTTTTTTAACCGGAATTTAAAAAATTTATATCTTTTTTTGGCATTATTTCTTATTTTTTCGTATTTTAATTTAAAAGGATACAAAATAATTCTTAATTTTTTGATAAGAGCTTTAAATGGTTCTGTTAAAAAGTCTATTGTTCTTTTAATGATTTTTAATATTTTGTCGACAATAAAAATTAACAGTCTCAATATATATCGACTGATTCCGTAAAAATATAACAGTGCTCCGGTCATAAATCCCAAAAGAATGAAAAACCTCACATTTCCGTAGCTTATATCAAAGATGAGAGTAATGCCTATGTAAATACTTGTAAGCCAGTAAATAAAGTCGCCTATTGCCGTGCCGAAGGGACCTAACTTAATAAAATGTCTCAGCAGCCTGTAAGCATCCCACATGCTTCCAAGGAGCATGCCGGTCATTATTGACACTGCAAGCATGTATTCTTGAGAATATGGTAAGTAATCCATTACAACCTACTTAAACAGCTTCTTTATAAGGCTTGCTTTTTCTCTCTGACCTTCATATTCAGAATAAATCAGCGAATTAATATCTCCCTTTACTATGAGCTTTCCTTCATCTACATTCAGCTTGCTTATGTTTAATCTTTCACCCTTAATTGTGAGTCTGCCTTTATTAGTCAATAAAACAACTGTTTCATCATTAAAATTATCTACACCCTCAACACCTGTTACGTTTAATGTTTCCTTGTTTTCAAGCAGCAGGCTTTGAACTATTTTTTCATCCATACATTTACCCCCTTATTCCCATATAAAACAATTTTATTACTAATTATATGTCCAATACCTGATAATATGACGTGATAACAAAAGATGAGATCCCTCGCTATCACTTGGGATAACAAATAACGGGATCTCTCTTTTCTGCATACTGTTTAGATAAGCTTATGCTTTTCCTTGTATATATCTCTTGCCAACCTGCCGTTAAGAATACTTCTTTTTAAAGACTGGATGCTTTGTCTCGTCTGAATAGTATAGCCTGCGTCCATTAAAATAGCTGCGTGCCCATCCTTCAAAAATACTTCCTTCACAGCGTTAATGTTTACATACCCGTATGCAGCGTCATGCTTAAATATCGGCTCTCGTACGTTAACATAGACATAGACCATTTTTTCATTTATGACAATGGGAACCTTATTTGTGATACCAAGCTCACTCCCATAATTTATTCTGTTGTGATATAAGCTTATATTATAATAATCTGCCATATTCTTTACACATGTTTCAATTGTTGCACTTTTTATAAAAGCCCCGTCTTTTGTAAAAATCTCCGTGCAGTTTCCCGTGTCTTTCACATATTTAGGCAACATGGCTTCGATCTCGTTGAATTTCAGCATTTTTTTCATTTTACACAAATCCTTTTATTAAAACTTACATTGAAATTTTAATATTATTTTTTTCTTGGAAATTAATCAGTTTCCTTTCTCACTTGTATGCTATCGCCATTTTTACAATATCAATGCAATTTGTTATGCTTAATATGCATTTACAATAAAGCAGGTGAAGCATGATTAATAAGTCAGATACTGATATTAATTATATTATTCAGATGTCCCTAAAAGGGGACAAGAAATACCAAGAAATTTTATTAAAAGAACTGAAACCCCTGTTATGTAAAAACATTTACATGCATTGGAGCATAAATGATCCTATGATAGAGGATTTGTTGCAGGAAGGATACATTGTAGTGCTTCATGCTTTGGAGAGCTTCGATATAAATAAAGGAATTCATTTCCTTGCATTTGTAAAAAGCAGGATAAAATATTTCTACCTCAATTGCCGCAGAGACAACCTTAAGCATATAAAGAATTTAAATCATATCAATATTGACGATATGGAAATATGTGATATTAAAGAAAATACAGAGGAAAAAATCCTTAAGACCGAAGAAATCTCCTTACTTGAAAGATGCATTGAAATGCTGACGGAAAAAGAGAAGCAACTGATATATCTATTTTATTTCGATGAAATTCCTATAGCTGAAATAGCTGTAAAGTTAAACATTTCCTATGGTACGGCATGCTGCAAAAAATCGCAGGCTTTAAAAAAATTAAGGAGCTATATGGGGAGGTGACGATATGGAAGATATATTGAATCTGATTGCAAATTTTGGTTTTCCGATTGCGGTGGCAGCATATTTGCTGGTAAGAGTTGAAGCAAAGCTCAATCAATTGTCAGAATCAATTTGTGAACTCACCACTGCCATAAAAAGCATGAAGTAATATAAGTATAAAAAACAGATTCCCCCTCTTCCCTAAACTAATAAAACATGTTAATATATAATCATGTAATTATTATTTATGCGGCAGAGGGAGAATTTGTATGAAAAACAAAGAAGTAAAAGCTGTACTTATATTACTTTTAACCGCAGCCATATGGGGTTTTGCATTTGTAGCTCAAAGAGTTGGTATGCAGCATGTGGGAGCATTTACGTTTAACGGTGTGCGATTTGCGTTGGGAAGCGTGTCACTTTTACCGGTTATTTATTTTTTCGGCAGGAAGACTACAGAGAACACTGAACAATTCGAGGAAGCAACATTAAAAGTCACTGTTAAATCCGGTGTTATGGCAGGAAGCGTATTGTTCATCGCAGCATCCCTTCAACAGGTTGGGCTGATTTATACCACAGCGGGAAAAGCAGGCTTTATCACAAGCTTGTACATTGTGTTGGTTCCTATTTTAGGAATATTTTTAAAGCAAAAAACTCATGCTACCACGTGGCTGGGTGCACTTACGGCAGTAATAGGTCTTTATTTTCTCAGTATCAATGAAAGCTTTACCATTGAATTCGGGGATTTGCTGGAAATCATCGGCGCATTCTTCTGGGCCGGGCACATACAGCTCATTGACAGGTTTGTAAAAAATGTGGATGCAATCAAGCTTTCTTCAATTCAATTCGCAACCTGTTCTATACTGAGCATGATCGTTGCATTTATATTTGAAGATGTAAATTTTGTGGGTTTATCCAATGCAATAGTTCCTATACTATACGGTGGTATCATGTCGGCAGGTGTGGCGTATACGCTGCAGGCTGTGGGACAAAAGCATGCAAAACCGTCACATGCTGCAATAGCACTGAGTATGGAGTCTGTATTCGCCGCCATCGGAGGATTGCTTCTGCTTAATGAAATATTGCCGGCAAGAGGTTATCTGGGTTGTGCTCTGATGCTTGTAGGAATGCTCATAGCTCAGTCGGAGAATTTTAAAAAGGATAAATCATTGGCATAATCAATATGAATTTCAGGTTGTTGAAAACAATGTGTTTTCAGCAGCCTCTTTTATTTTTACGGGCCCTGACAGCACATCCCTGTCTATAATCAGCTCTCCCGTATCCCTTGCCTTAACACTCCATTTGACGAGCTGAATACTTCCGTCGGCTATTTCCAATCCTGTTATGCAACGCGGATGAACACAGCTTCCGTCATTAAAATACATGGGAGTACCATTTGGATTCAGCATGGGCTTATGATTATGTCCCGCAATTACTGTTTTATTTTCTTTTATGGCCCACTCTGTCAGTCTCTTTGCCATTTCATTTTTCTTTTCATAGTTTTTTGCAGTCCTTGTTACATCATTTACTCCGAAGTTTTCTAAGGGCTTCCAGAAATACCTTACTAAAAATCGTGCGAGCTTCCACAGACTGCTGTTTAAAAAATCCACCTGATGCCCATGCAGCAGAAGTATTTCTTTTCCATTTTCTCTGTGCTCTAAAACCAGTCCTTCGTGTACTTTTATATCTTTAAACAAGTCAAAAAGCTTGCCGTCTCTCTGCCTTAAATATTGATATAAGTTTTCTTCCACAAACCTTTGTTTCTTCTTTACCATATCATGATTGCCATAAATCATATAAAAGCGGTTTTTATCGTAAAATTCCTTCATTATCCAGAATGCATCCCTGTGCTGGTCAACAATATTACGGAAGTTTCTGTTTTCCCACAGCTCATCTCCGTCACCCAATTCAATATACGTGTAATCTCTTTTGTAATAATAAGATAACGCGGCAAAAAATATATTACGGTTCCTTGAAAATGAATCCGACCAGCTTCCGTCTCCCCTGTGGCAGTCACTCATAAGAATGAATCTTGAATTGTCGTCAAAATATATTCTTTCCGCAGAATTGTAAACCTTTGATATTCGATTTAAATAATTCATAGTACACATCCTTCCTGATTCATAATATGATTTGGAGCAGAAATATGTACTTGAAAAATTCCCGACTTTATGCAAAGTCCCCGCGTTTTTACAATAACAAGACATGCGGTAACAATCTTTATATAGTGGAATATGATAATAATGGGCTTGGCTCAAAATCAAAATAGGAAAAGGTGTTATTATGTATTATAATGAAAATGTAGCAGGCGAATTCGGAAGAAGAATAAACAGATGTGGAAATAACGTTGCAGGAACAGGACGTATAAGATGTAATTGTGACTGTGTTTATGATTGCTTATTGGAGCTGTTAGACGCAGCCGAAGAAAATAACAATAACAATCATCATGTATGCTGTGGCAATTGGGTAAATCCGGTAAGTCCGGACAGTGGAAACAGACGTAGATGTGACTGTGTTTATGAGTGCTTGCATGACTTGTTAGAAGATGCTGTTGAATCGGAAAACGAAAATAACAACAATAATAGATGTCGCTGCGGATGCTGCGGATGCTGCTGCAGAAGATAGCATATGTTAACGGCGGAGTCATATATGATCTCCGCCTTTTTATTGTTTGGATTATCTGATTATTTCATGCTGTGCGGTGTAAAGGTAGCGCAGTCTGTTTCTTGCTTGCTTTGAGCATCACGACTTATAACTTCAATTTTTTGCGCATTACAGTGGTCTCCCTGCTCCCAGTAATGACATGAGTTTACAAGACATTTGATACCCGGATTATGCTGGTTCATTTTTTGTACTTTGCCTTCCATATTATTTCTCCTTGTTTTTTTATTTAAAAGTTAATAAACTTTCATTCAGTATTATTTCACTTTTAAAGCTTTATATGAGTAGAAATAATGGAAAATTTATT
>JAFACY010000201.1 GCA_023425285.1 Bacillota bacterium | reverse complement strand
ACCTTGTACGGAATCTCCACAGCTTTTTCACGCAAAGCCATTCCAAAATCCGTTGCTTTGACCATCACACTGCGTCGATCATTGGGTGTGCGGTGCAGTGAAACTATCCCTTTGCGCTCCAAATTTTTCAGCAATGGTGTCAGTGTCCCTGTATCTAAAAAAAGCCTTTCCGCCAGATCTTTGACGATTATTTCATGCTTTTCCCATACCAACATCATGACGATATATTGTGTATAAGTCAAATCCTGTTCCGAAAGATATGGTGTATACAGACGAACAACCTCTTTGGCAGCTGCATAAAGCGGAAAACAAAGCTGATTTTCAAGTTTTAACGCATCATATTGATTCATAAGCGCCTCCAAATACATTGTATACAATGTATTATATGCTTATATTATCTTTTGTCAAGTAAAAATTTTCACCAGGTCTCGACCTGTTTTTAACCTCGATATTTTTGGCAGAACACACTTTCGCGCCTACCTTATATATATTTTCGCTGCTAAAATATAAGCATTTCCTGTAGAACTTATTTTTATATTTAAAACACACTCACTTTCCACCTTAATTAAAAGAGTCTGAAACTGATTGATATTATAATCTTTCCCATTTATATCAACAGACACATCCTTGCTGCAGGCATATATGAAATAAAAAAATTCTTTAAAGTAGCCATGAATTTCTTCTTCTAATAATTGTTCTTTATTAATACATATACTATCAAGCTTTCCCTCCGCTCCACTCCTGAGCATCAGGTTGAAATCTCTTACTTTTCCAAAGCTTACAGTATCCTTATTCCCATCAAATTCATACACTTCAAACGGTTGCAAATCAATATACTGTATATGATCATGTGTAAGCTTAAGCTGTCCGTCAAGAGGAGTAATGAATCTATATACACCTTCTAATTTAGTGAACTCTGATTTTTCTGATTCTACTGTGGCAGAACTTAATCTGAATTTAAAATTACGCCTGCTATAATCAGCCTCTTCCGGATATATAAACAGCTGGGTGGTTTTACCCCCTGACCATGCTGTTGTAATATATTCATCTTCTTTTATCAGTCTTGTATTGATATCCATTTTTATTTCCTCACGATAGATTTTTAATACATAAATTGTATTAGCGATTCCGGGGACGGACCTTTGAATTCCAATCGGCAGTAATTTTAAGGTTCGTCGCCAGAATGTCTCTAGTAAATGTCTCGTCGTCTGTATGTCATCAAGCCACCTGCACATAGCGCAGCAGCTAATAATAAAGAAAGACTCGACCTCTCAAGTCAATTGCTTTTCTAAAATATTTATATAGACTCTTGACATATCAATTCATATACCGTATATTTTAACTAAGGTAAAATATTTTACCTTAGTTAAAATATACGGAGGTTGCTATGAAGCAAACTAAGAAAGAGCGTACTCAAAAAGAAATCATAGAAGCCGCAAAAGACATCGTCCTTGATAAGGGACACGAAGCCGTTACTGTTCGATATCTGGCTGAAGTAACGGGATATTCACATACCAATCTATATTATTATTTTAAGGATGTGAATACTCTCTTGTGGATATTACGTCTCGACATGATTGAGGATATGATTACGGAGCTTACATCCATTTCCTTTAAAAAGGATGATCCTGTAGAGGAAGTCCTTGACGCTTTCTTTTGCTATACAGACTATTTTTTTAAACACCCGAATATTTTCCGTTTTTTTTACTTTTATCCTTTTGTTCAGCCGGAGGGAGATGACAGCTATCAAAAGCTTGAGCATCGATTTCACGGTATGTGGCAGACGTCCTTTATGAGGTTAATCCAGGAAGGTATCATTCAAACAGAGGATATTGAAGTTGTAGCCAAGACTATCATTTACGCCTTGCAAGGGATGATTACGCTGAGTTTCTCATCCAATGGTGCTACACAAAAGGAAGACATCAAAAATGAGCTTATAAAACTTACAAATTACTTATTCAAAAAGAATAAGGGAAATTATTAAGGAGGTTATATCTTATGGACCATGGATTTAAAGTCAACTTTCGACCGCTCTATCGTGCCGCCCATTTCTTAGCTTTAGCAATGCTTATTATTATTCCGTTACAAATTGTTATTTATGTGATTTCACCACCACCGGATACTGTTAAAGGCTTATTTGAACTTTATCATCAAAATCCATTTTTAGGACTGCTGAGTTTGGATTTCCTTTACCTGTTTAACAATATAATTCTTGTAATAATTTATTTATCCATCTTCATCCTCTTATATCAAGAAAAACCAGTTACTGTACTCTTGGCATTAATACTTGGCTTAATTGGCATTGCATGTTATTATCCGTCCAATCCTGCGTTTGAAATGCTGACTTTAAGCAATCGGTATTTTCAGGCGTTGCCTGAACAGCAAACAATATATTTGGCAGCCGGAGAAGCTGTGATGGCTGGCTATACGGGTACCTCCTTTGATGTATACTATGTTTTAAGTACCATATGTCTATTGTTATTTGCCTATGCAATAATCAAAAGCAGCAAGCTTAAGAAGTCAGTTGGTTTGTGGGGGTTAACTTCCGGGATTTTTATGATTGTACCATCATCGGCAGGTATGTTAGGAATGGTTTTTTCTTTACTGTCCCTCATTCCTTGGGCGGTATTTGTCACGCTGTTGATGATAAAGTTCAAAAAACTCGCCGCTGACACCCAGAACACTGAATAAGCAGGACGTTCTGGATGGGGTTCTGGAGAGTTATAGAGAGTTCTGGGTGGATTCCAAGCGATTCTGGGAATGCTTTTCCTGCTCTGTTGTTCAGTTAATTAGTTTTTCAAGCAACCGATAGGAACAACATATACACCGTCGTGACGGCAATATGCGTAATCTCCGATTCCCGTCAATACCATAAGGAAAGACGGAGCTTTCATTTTGTCTGTGTCGATTTTTGCCTGCATTGCTTTTAGACTTTCCGCACCTTCCTCAATCAGTTTGTCGCCACCGAGTTTAATTTCAATCAGACCATACTTGCCGTTTCTCAAATGAACAACTGCATCACATTCCTGTCCATCCTTGTCACGATAGTGATATACCTCACCACCAAGTGCATCGGTAAACACACGAAGGTCTCTTACGCAGAGCGTTTCAAAGAGAAAACCAAAGGTTTTAAGGTCATTTACTAAATCGTTCGGGCCGATACCCAATGACGCAGCAGCGATAGACGGGTCGATATAATATCTTGTGTCGGACGAACGAATTGCAGTTTTGGAACGCAGATTCGGATTCCATGCAGGCATATCTTCCACAACAAAGATTTTACGCAGAGCACTCAGATAAGAGGCTACTGTTTCCTCACTCATCGGGGCTTCGTCATTTGCGGCAATGTCTTGTGCAATTACTGTATTGGGAACTTGACCGCCTTGGTTTCTTGCATAGGAACGCATAAGTCGCTTAACTCTTTCGGGATTTTTTTGCACATTGTCAGCTCGGTTAATATCGGAGCGAACAATGGCATCATAGTAATCCATAGCTTGGTCAAGAGCAATTTCGTCTCGCATATCTACCGCTTGCGGCCAACCGCCTCGACATACGAGAAATGCCAGTCGGTCGATACTGATTTTATTGTCCCCGTCAATCTCCGAAACGCCATCGAACAGGTCTTTCAAACTGACTTCTCCTGTTGATTCTTCCGATTCATATAAACTCATCGGTCTCATAGTGAGCCAAGTAAAGCGTCCTGTACCGGAATGAGTGATTTCTTTGGTATCGGCAGGAACAGCAGAACCGGTGAGCACAAACTGCCCAAGCTCGCCCCGGTGGTCAACCTCAAAACGAATGGCGTCCCACAGCTTTGGAGCAAGTTGCCACTCGTCGATAAGTCTCGGCGTTTCACCTTTCAAAAGTCGTTTTGGATTTAGCTCAGACATAGCAATGTTCTGTTCTTTTTTCTCAGGGTCATCCATATACAAAATACTTGCGGCAAGCTGTTCAGCGGTGGTAGTTTTACCACACCATTTTGGACCCTCGATGAGTACCGCACCTTTGCCTTCCAGTTTGCGTTTCAAAATATCGTCAGCTATTCGCTTTTTGTAATTCATCATTCGGAACACCTCGATTCTATTCATTTGCTCATAGTATACATCATAATTATGAATTTCTCAAGAGTTTTCCGATGATTGGCGAATTATTTTCCCGACGATTGGCGACAAATAACAGAAATACATTATTATCATGGTGTAAATATGCTCCTCAATCGTTCTGGGTGTTCTGGGTTCTGGGGACGAACCTTTGAATCCCAATCAATGATGATTTTATGGTCCGTCCCCAGAATTCATACAAGCTGTAACAACTTATGTATTAAAGAATACAATGATAGCAATACTATATAGGAGTGGTGTTCATGCTTAAAATATTGTTGTACGGCAGTGCGGAGGAACGTAAAATCCTGGAGGAAGCATTGCAGATGCCCCTTAAGAAAAATAACATTTCTTTCAACATTCATTATTTATCAAATCCTCAGCAGCTCATGAAAAATTATCTGCTCAACAGCAGCTACCGGCTTATTGTGGCGTGTCTGGACGGAATTACCTCTTATGTAATTAAAGGCGACAGTAATACTGTTTCTCATATTATCACAGGCATTATGAGCTTTCCTCCAACGCCTGATGAAATAGACGAAAAGCTAATGAGAAACCAGGAGCTTGCAAGCTTTTACTCTTCCGGAGAATATATCGCAACTCACCGCGGCTTCACACGCAAAATTCCTTATGAGGAAATAGATTACATCCGGAGTGATAATAAAAAAACTATAATTCACCTGACAAACGGAGATACGGAAATCATTTCAAAGAATATGGGAAAGGTGAACGACGAAATCAACCGAAGGTATTTTGTAAAATGCTGCATAGGAGTTATTGTAAATACACGCAACATCCGTAAAATACACCGTTCGGAAAAAAGTAGCAGGATTATAGAGCTTAAATCAGGAGCAAGAGTTATAATGACAGAAGGATATTTTAATAAATTTGCACAGGCCTATTCAATGTCAGTTTCAAAACTCGCAGATCTGAAAGCTCTTGATGATTAAAATACGTATATATATTCAATTCCAAAAAATTCTGAACTTGAATATTTCAGGACTTTACGGCGTGACTGATATACTTTCTTTATATAAAAATCTGAAGTTTAATTGAAATCATCACATTCTTCAAAAACAAAAATCTTGAAAAATATTTATGCAGTATTTGTGTATAAATGCAATATATTAAAAATAATATAAAGGAATGATTGATATGAGCAGTAAAATTGCCTTGTACGGAGACGAAAAAAAACTAACGCAAATAGAAAATGTATTGTCCGTATTTCTTAATAAAAATAGTATTCCCCTTGAAATACACCGTGTTTCCGACTCGGAGCAATTCCTGAGGGAATTTTTTATTAAGGATAATTATAGACTTTTAATATTCATACATTAACATTATAATTAAAATATATTCCTTATGATATTACCAATAAATCCTGTAATTTTTCTTTTTCATTTAATGTGGCTATAAAGGTTTCAATATCATATGCTATAATATCAATCTTTTCATCAGCCTTAATCCATCTTGTATATCTTCTAACATCATCATGGATACTAGGTGCTACAAAAACAGCGAAAGTATTCTCATTATTCTCCTTTGCATCCTTAACATGTCTTGTAATTGGAAGCATCTCATTGTTTACCTGTTGTCTACCATTCATTAATGATACTTCAACTAAACTATCATATTCCACGTCATAGCATACAATATCAGCCATACCACCCAAAGCCGTGCTTGTTGGTAACCCTTCATCATCAATAATGTAGTTAGGCCTCACATCTAATCCTTCAAAGTTCTGAATCAATGCAATAGAAGTTAAAAATTCAAGCCTCGTAGTTTCAGGTATATATCTCAACACACCGTCTCTACTATCCCTTCTCATCCCAAGAATTGTAAGTTCATTTGCAATACTATCTCTAGTATAATCTCTTGCAAATCGCATTAGAGTATTCATTCTTATTTCGTCGACATCAGTGGCTTCAACTCTTTCGATGTTTAGAATGTTTTCATCTATAGCTCCCATATAATTATATTTTTATTTTCAATTACTATATTTGAGCTATTTTTAATATGTTCCAATAGTGAAACTTGTTTTTTATTTTCATTTACAACTGTTTCTTTTATATGTACCATTGCAAAAATTAAGATTATAAATATTAGTATTATCCTAACAATAAGGCTTAAATCATACATTCCTATTGAAGAAAAATATTTACTTGATATTTCAGGTAAATATCCTCCAGTTAATGCTCCTGCAGATAATCCAATAGTATCTATAACATTTATCCTGGTTGTAACGACATGTAATCTATCCTTACCAAATTCATTAATATATGAATCTATGAACAAAGCCTCAAATGAACCTGAAGAAATAGCTCTATTTAATCCATAAAGCAACATTCCTATATACAAAATTACTAAGCCATTACTCAAAAGAATAACTACCGAAAATATTAAAGATACAATCAGTGATAAACAAAAAGTTTTTTTCCTTCCTATTATATCTGCCATTATTCCAGTTGGTAACTCTAATACTATTACTGAAAAAGAATATATTCCTATCAGAATAGAGAGTTTGCTAAGTGTAGCACCTTTATCTATTAATAATAAACTAAACACAGGCACAAGAAGTCCTGTAATATATGAATTCAATAATAATATAAAAGAATACAATCTTACTCTCATACTTACACCACGCCTTTGTCATCAATTAAATCAGCTCTGTAAGCAATTAATGCATATTCATATGGATGTGAATTGTTCGATGCTTTTGAATGTTGTTTTATAAAGTCATCAATAATATCAAACAGTTCATTGGCTTCTTCTGTAGATAAATGAACTACTCCTGTTAATTGATCAACAAATTTATTTCCTTTTTTATATTCTTCTGATATTAGCTGTCTTTTTTCATTTATCAGCTCTTTATAACCATTGTAGGTTTTGCTTAATATGTTTCTTGCTAATATATCACGCTCTGATGTTAAATCATCATTTATATCTTGACCTATGCTTACAGTTTTTTCAGTTATCCTAAGATATCTTGCAGTTATGCCGTTTATAATCTCATTATGGTCAAATTCAATAATACCTACTTGTTCCAGTTTCTTAATGTGATGCTGAGCAGATGAAGGTGAAATTTCCAGTTTGTCAGCTACATATTTAGAGGTTACTGGTTTTCCTTCTCTTTCCATTACTTTAATTATTTTTTGCCTCACAGGAGACATAAGTATTTTCAATTCTTTATCAGTTTTAAATACTATATAATTTTTCTTATCCATTTTTCCCTCCATTATTAGCGTTACAATTATTATAACATTACACTTTATGTAACGTCAACATATATGTTACAAAAGAACAATAGAATTTATCTATTGTTCTTTAATGATTGTACTATTATTTATCAACTATATTTAAATAACAGAGGTAATTGCGTAGCAATTACTTCACACCATTGCAACGAGGTAGATGATTTAGGCTTCCAGTCTTGTGAAACAAGACATCACACCGCCGCAACGATGCTTGCATCGTTTTGACACACCACCTGTTGTGGAAAAAGGTATCCGGCCGCTTAAGAAGCGGGATATATCATCACCTCGTCATAGTTCCTCTACTGACTTTAGTCATCATCATTTTTAGTATAATCATTGTACCATATAGGTTTTATAACATAAACTTATATTTCCTTAATTTTGCATATCTATAAATACAATCAACCTAGCTACATTATAGTCCTCATGTTTTTCTATGGATATGCTCCCACAAACACAAAACCATTGAATGTCATCTACACATTCAACGGCTTAAACTATTGATACTACTATGTTCTATGTCTTTTAAGCTTAACCACACACTCAACGTGCCTTGTTGCTGCAATTCTGATGGCCATTAAGCCTGGTACTCCCTTGGCGTCAGGATATATTTTCAATAATTCCGGCGTGACGGTGGATGTCGAAGAATATGTTTAAAATCAAACCAGGCACTCTACGAAAATTACAACGTAGGGTGCCTTGCTTAATTTTTGCGTATAAGCTCGCAAATTAATTGTAATTCGATAGCTTTTCAGTCCTTGTAATATACCACTCCAAATATGATTAGTCATTATCAACATCTTTCTGATGTAGGCATCCACAATTCCATGTAACTACCTTCAGGCGAACTGTTGTAGTAAACTTCAGGAGAATAAGCATCCATAAACAATCCGTGTTTTTCAAGCCAAAGTCCGCTATATTTTGCAGCTTTATTGATAGCTACAGTTACGAGTTGTTCAAAATTTTCTGCTTCAAATCCACAAACAATATATTCCCTGGCAGGCATCTCCCATTTGATAAAGCGGCTATCTTCCGTTCCCTGCGCCACTTCTGCGCCGGCAAAGTAAGTGAAACAACCCTCAGGTACATCCCCAAGATAAGCAACTCCCAGCTCACGGCCTCCCTTTATCCGAGGAATAAGGTGTTTTTCTTGGTGGAATTTCTCCCATACTTGACCAGGCATATCTATGCCTGTTGCTTCACCAAGTGGCATTTGCCCTTCGATAGGGATAATACCTGTAAAGCCCATAAAGAGAATTGGGTGCAATAGATTTTTCCGGTTAAATTCCAACACAAGTCCGTCACTGATAAGCGGAACCCCTTCATCGATCATTGTGTAGTTAAGCAATAAATCGGGTTTATCAAATTGGTTAAGCATTACTGGTTGTTTGCGATATTCTTCCGGCGTCATTTTATAGGCCTCTTTAAATGCCCTTGTAAATGTTTCATGGCTCCCAAAGCCACAATCCAGAGCAATATCCAAAATACGGCGTTGTTTATCAGCAAGTGACTTATAAGCGCAAGCTAATCGGCGAAGCTTAATGTATTCTCGGACTGGTTTTTTCACAAGACGAGAGAATAACCTTTGATAATAAAAAGGGGATAACGCCGATTCTTTTGCAAGCTGTTCAATATTAATATCTTCACTGATATTTGATTCAATAAAATCCAATGATTTTTGTATGGTTTCCCATGCGTGCATGATATGCACCTCCTTTATAACAGATAGCATATCACTACTACGGTTTGTTCGCTTGACTTGCTCTGCTCTTTATTTCCACTACTATGCAAAAAGACATTTCAGCGGGATGGTTTTTCCTAAATCATAAAAATAGACACCGAAACCTCGTCCTTCCGGCAGACGGCGTATCCGTACATAATAGCTTAAAGATTGATGGACTTTGCTGTATTTCTTAATCTTCATACATTCATATCTATTTTATGCTTTTCCTGAAATCAGCAAGCAAGAAAACTGCCTCAAATATTTCGTCCGAACACAAGTCAAAAACAATAGGAAAGTATTTCAGTTTTCCCATTTGTTGTGAATCCGATATCATTAGCTTAACCTCACTGTCAAGCGGAAGACTCAATACCTCTGCACGGGCTTTTTCGGGAATATAAATAGTCACCTTAAAAAAGCCGTCCCAAATCGATAGCCAAAAAATAGTTGTTTCATTTTTACCGCCTCGAACGCCCCTCCACTTGAAAAGTCCCTTTGCCAACCACGCCTTTCCGTCGTTGTAGTAACGCCAATCTATTTGAATATCGTGGCATGCAATTTCGTTGATAAACTTTATATAGGCGTTGTTCGCTTCTCCAAGTGCCTTTGCAATAACATCACTTGACGGTTGAATATCAGGGTTTCTAAGCAATTGCTCTTTGTTTATTTTCATACAACAAAACCTCCACAGCTAAGATTTAGAACCTCGATTTTTCATAGTTGTATGGTATGCTTGTGCCTACAACAACATCTTCAATTTTATCAATAATCAACCAATCATCCATATTACCTTGATGGTCAAAATCAAGAGGTTCTATTTCCTTCACATCTGTGAATTCAACTAAGCAAATACATTTTTTGTGCCAACGATCTTGTTGTCTTTTTGATAGATTGAGCTTGCTTAGATTATCTTGTAACACTTCGTTTATTTGCTCTTCAGTAAGTTTGACAAAATTCTCTACTTTTTTCACTACACCCATAGCTGTTATTTTTCCGGTTCCTTTCTTCATGAAGTATAGGATTTCTCCTTCAAAAACTCGGCTATGGGGTATCTTTCTTGCAGCTGCAGCTCTAATAACCATTGTCTTAGAGCCATCCAAAATCTTTTCCAAAACCTTTTCTTTATCGTCGCAGTATACCAAATGCACCATAAATATCCCTCGCTTTCGAATTATATTTAAATATTATCATTACCTTCTTAACATCCAACCTGACCACACAGCCTCCAAAAAATCCGAAAAAACATCTAACCCGACCACTCGCGGGGCACTGACATCTAACCTGACCACTTGACTATCTAAAAGCGGCTTTATAGACTTGTTTCTTCGAACCGAAAAATTCATGTTTTTCGTTCAATGGGTTTCATATCCATATGTGCTAAAAACCTTGATATATAAAGGTTTCCCGCCCACTCACTCTTTGACCCGTGACATCAATACTACCGTCTCAACGTGCCTTGAGAGTACAATAATGATGTCGTAATCATCTAGTACCCCCTTGGTGGAAAGGAATATTTCTAAATTTCTACCACTTCCCCCATGGATTTACAAATTTTCTTTATCTAATAATATACTGCTTGCTACATCTAGACAATAATTATCTTGATAATTTGATAATTTGATACTTGATTCTTGCTAATATATTCAATACTTTTCGTATCGAAATTGCAAACAACAAAACCCTCAAATTATTCTCTATTTGAAGGCTTTGTTCATTACAACTTAAAGA
>JAFACY010000105.1 GCA_023425285.1 Bacillota bacterium | reverse complement strand
GTTTTTCCCGTTGTCATTTTTATTGATGAAACATCTAATGTCATACCCGTATTTAATTTATTCAATGCTTCAACAGGATAATCGTTCAGAGCTTCTTCATCCTCATATTCATATATTTCCTTCCATCCAAGAGATAAATTGATTTTACCCTTTGATGTGAACATTTCATTGTTTATTTTACCTTCTATAACTATTTTCTCGTATTCAAATGGCTTAGAAAGAACAGCCAGGAATCTTTTTACAACCAGATCAAATATTTTTCTTTCCTTATCGGATAAATCATTCAAAAACACTGTCTGTTCTGTGGGAATAATTGCATGATGATCGGATACCTTATTGTCATCAACAAAGCTTTTGTTCCCGTGTATAGGGTTTGAGCTTATTTTAAATCCTATTTTTGAATAAGGCCCCACGCTTACTGCCTTTACTCTGTCCCTTAGTGTTTCAACTATGTCTTCACTTATATAGCTGGAATCAGTTCTTGGGTACGTCAAAACCTTGTGTCTTTCATAAAGCATCTGCATTATTGACAAAGTCTCCTTTGCGGAAAAACCGTAAAAACTGTTTGCATCTTTTTGAAGATCCGTTAAATTATACAGACCGGGAGCATAAGATTTTTTGTTGGTCCTTGATATATTTGAAATAATTAATTTTTTTCCCTTTAATGAATCTATTATTTTATCTGATTTTTCTTTATCAAATGTTCTTGCTTCATTATTTTTATCGGTCCATACAAATTTAAAATTATATGCAACTGCTTCAATGCCGTAAAATGTTTTAGGAATAAAATTCTTAATTTCATCCTCCAATTGAGCAATCATAGCTACCGTAGGAGTCTGGACTCTGCCAAGGGAAAGCTGTGCATTATGCTTGCAGGTAATTGCTCTTGTTGCATTTATACCGACAATCCAGTCCGCTTCTGCTCTTGCAACGGCAGAGGCGTATAGGTTCTCATACAGTTTTCCATCTTTTAAATTATTGAAGCCATCTCTTATAGCTTTGTCAGTAACAGAAGAAATCCACAGTCTTTTTATAGGCTTTTTAGCATTAGCTTTTTCTATAATCCACCTGGCAACAAGCTCACCTTCTCTTCCCGCGTCGGTTGCTATTACTATTTCAGACACATCATTTCTGTGTATGAGCTCCTTAACTGTGTTAAATTGCTTCCTTGTTTTCTTGATTACATCTATTTTCAATGATTTCGGAAGTATTGGCAGGTCTTCCATTTTCCATTGGGTATATTTTGAATCATAGACTTCCGGATCGGCCAATGTAACTAAATGACCAAAAGCCCATGTAACTATATATTTATTTCCTTCAACATATCCGTCATGAGATTTGCCGCAATTTAAAACCTTGCCTATATCCTTGCCAACGGAAGGCTTTTCAGCTAAAACTAATATCATATTTTCTTTCCTTTCATGGGTACACAGTACAATTATTTACGCTTTTGGTAAATTTCATACACCGCTAAAATAATGCATCCTGTTCCGTAACACATAATGTCCTTCCAGTCAAATACCGAGCCGATTAAAATCCTGAAAAATGCATTCTCACTTAAACCTAAAATATTTACTATTTCAATATATTGTAAAAATTCAACGAATACCGCAAACAAAAATACCCAAAGGGGCAGCAGCTTGATTTTTATGGGAAACACGGTTCTGACAGCACAGTAGATTACCATCACCACCAGTATATCACCGATATATGGACGTATAAAATTATCATGCACATACAATGCAATAAAAACCTCAGTCAGCACAAGCAATATAAATGCAACGGCATATTTTATTCTTAATTCTGCTTTATATGAATTCATTGTATCTTATTCTTTATCTCTTCAAATTCCATCATTTTTTCCAATGACAGCATTACTCCCAGCTTGGCGTGGTCGTAGAATAATCCGCCCTGGATGTATGCAATGTAGGGTTCTCTCATTGGAGCATCGGCACTAAGCTCTATGGATGAGCCGGATACGAAGGCTCCTGATGCCATTATGACTTTATTGGTATATCCGGGCATATCCCAAGGCACCGGTGATACGTGGGCATCTACGGGAGATGCTGCCTGAATTGCTTCGCATATTTTTATAACCATATCCTTGTTGTTAAATTTTATGGCCTGTATGATATCACTTCTGTCATCATCTAATGTTGGAGTGATTTCAAAACCGAGAGAACTGAAAACTCCGCCGAACAGTAAAGCACCCTTCAATGCCTCCGAAACAATATGTGGAGCAAAAAATAATCCCTGCAACGTATTTCTTGTGGTTCCGTACGTAAGTCCTATTTCCTTTCCCACTCCCGGGGCAGTAAGACGGTTTGCTATTCTGTCTATTATAATCCTTTTGCCTGCCACATAACCGCCGGACAAAGCAATTCCGCCACCGGGATTTTTAATTAATGAACCCACAACAACGTCTGCACCTATATCTGAAGGTTCTATTTCATCTATAAATTCTCCGTAGCAGTTATCCACCATTATATATATATCAGGGTATACTTCTCTTATTTTTGATATTGCCGTACTGATTTTGGACAGTGACAATGCAGGTCTGAAGCTGTATCCTGTTGAACGCTGAATCATTAACAGTCTTGTTCTGGGTGTTACTGAATTTATTGCAGCTTCGTAATCTATGTCGTTATCAATTAAAGGCACTTCCTTATATATCACACCCAGTTCTTTTAGATTACAAGGCTCGTTTCCTTCTTCTCCAAGTACTGTAAGCATTGTGTCGTAAGGACGTCCGGATATTGCAACAACCTCATCACTGCACTTTAAAAGAGCAGACAGTGTCAGATACAGGGCGTGTGTTCCCGAAGCGATGGACGGTCTCACCAATGCATCCTCCGTATGAAAAACAGATGCAAATATTTTCTCTGCCTTTTCTCTTCCCACATCGTCGTATCCGTAGCCTGTGTTCCAATAAAAATGAGTATAATCAAGCTTGTGCTCCTGCATGGCATTTATGACCTTGTACTGATTATATTCTCTGATTTTATCGATTTTTTCAAAATGCTGCTCTTTAATTTTCTTTTCCATATTTGTTACATAGTTAAAAACAGTCTTGCTTATGCCAAACTGTTTACATAATATATCTTCTGTTGACATTAATTATTCTCCTGTTGTTTCGTTATTGAATAGTCTTACCTGTCTGAAAGGCAGAATAGATGTAATGGCATGCTTGTATACCAGCTGCTGGCCTTTATCTGTTTCGATGAATACAACATAGTTATCAAAGCCGATAACGGTTCCTGTGAGCTTGTAGCCATTGTTTAAGAAAATCGTAATTGTTGTTTTTTCTCTTCTTACGTTGTTTAAAAAAGAATCCTGCAAATTGATGTTATTCATTTATTCATCCCCTTTTAAATTAAAGTTTTTATATATTCAAAAATATTATCCGTGATTATGTCTATATCATTTACATCCTTTACATCATACCATTTTATGTTTTCATCCCTCAGAAACCAGGTGTACTGGCGCTTGGCAAATCTTCGGGTGTTTCGTTTAAGAATATCAATGGCTTCATCAAGGCCCATGCTTCCATCTATATAATCGATAATTTCCTTGTATCCTATTCCTAACATGGAAACTAAATGTCTGTCATAGCCTCTGTTCAGTAATCCTCTGACCTCTTCGATAAGCCCTTCATCAATCATTTTATCGACTCTTTGGTTTATTCTTTCGTAGAGTAGTTTTCTGTCCATACTGAGACCAATCAGAATGCAGTCATATTTTTTACTTGGTTTTCTTATGTCTGTATTGACCTCAGAAAATTTGCAGCCGGTTATATCATAAAACTCCAAGGCCCGTATAACTCTTTTTACATTGTTTTTGTGTATTTTTTCAGCAGCGTTCGGATCGACTTTAAGCAGCTTTTCATAAAGCTTATCTTCTCCATGCTCCTTGTGATAATATGTATAGTATTCTCTGATTTTTTCATCGGATTTCGCATTTCCGAAATCCAGATCATATATCAGTGAATTTACATAGAGTCCGCTGCCACCTGCTATAACAGGAATTTTGCCGCTTAAAATTAAATTATCGATTATTTCTTCAGCCTTGATTTTAAAATCTGATACAGAGTAGTCTTTGTCCGGCTCTATAATATCAATCATATGATGAACAATACCGTTTTTTTCATTTTCTGTTATCTTTGCAGTTCCTATGTCCATATATTTGTAAATCTGCATCGAATCCGCAGATACTATTTCGGTATTGAGTTTTTTTGCAAGCTCAACCGAAACATAAGTTTTTCCCACTGCGGTCGGACCTACGATAACTACTATTTTATTGCTCATTTGTTTTTCCTTTGCATCATATTCGTTAATTTTGTATTCTTTCAAACATTCTTTCTATTTCATACTTCGTCATTTTAATTATAACCGGTCTTCCATGAGGGCATGTGTATGGATTATCTGTCTTGCCCAAGTCGCTTAACAAAGCCTTAACCTCTAGCAGATGCAGTCTGTCCCCTGCCTTGACGGATTTTACACAGGCATTTTTTATTATTTTATCCAATTCTAAATTTATATTGCTTGTATTTTTTAATGAATCAAGGATGGTATAGAAAATATCTTTGATGTTTGAGTTTTTAAAAATAGACGGGATGCTATTTATAAGTATAGCATTAATCCCAAAATTTTCAATGAAAAAACCCAAATCATTAAAAATTTCTGCATTATTCATGGTTGTCTGGTAATCATCATAGGATAAATTGATTACTTCCGGCACAATCATTTCCTGAAGAAGTATTTCCCTATTGTTGTATTGGTTTAAAAACCTTTCATAGTTGATTCTTTCATGTGCGGCATGCTGGTCAATCATGTACATTTCTGTTTTTTCGGTGTTTTCGCATATTATGTACGTATCCATCAAAATACCTGCAACTGAAAGCTCCGGAAGCTTACTTTCACTCTTTGATATTTCTATGAAGCTTTCCTGAACCTGCTCATCTTTTACTTCT
>JAFACY010000095.1 GCA_023425285.1 Bacillota bacterium | reverse complement strand
ACTTCTTTTATATCGATAAAGTTAGGTACAACCATTTTATAACCGCTGTTTGCATCTACTAAATCGACTACTTCTGTCTGAGCTCCATAGACAGGAACCATCATAATTCCCAAAACTAACATGATTGATAATAAAAATTTGTGCCATGATTTAATGTACATATTATTTCCTCCAATTATAGCATGTCCAATATTATAGCACAAACATGCATTTTATGCAATATATAGCAACATATTTTTTATAAAATAAAAATTATCCGATATAAAAGTACATCATTATATAATGGCATAGGGATCCTGCCAGCACAAATATGTGAAACAGCTCATGGAAACCAAAATATGACTTATTTATATTCGGTCTTTTCATCCCGTAAATAACTCCGCCTATTGTGTACAGAACTCCTCCCCATATGAGCCAGTACATTCCGCCGCTGGGCATTTTACTCGAAAGAGGTGATAAAACCAATATGGCAACCCATCCCATTGATATATACAGCAGAGAACTTACCCAGTTCGGAGCCGTTATCCAGCACAGCTTGATTATGACACCGAGCAGTGTTATGGACCAGACCAGTGCCAGCAGTCTGTAACCTACGCTGTTGTTAAGAATCAACAGGCAAATCGGAGTATAGCTACCGGCTACAAATACAAATATCATTATGTGATCAAGCTTCCTCATGATAAGCTTAGCTTTTTCCTTCGATTTGTCTATCAAATGATACGTTGTGCTTGTGGAATACATCAAAACCATACTGATTCCAAATATCAAGAAAGCTGCCAGCATCACTGAGTTGTTGGAATTCCTCGAAACATTTATAAGTAAGATGGTTCCGATAATCCCAAATACAGCGCCCCCCAAGTGCGTAAATGCACTTGTCAATTCTTTTTTATCACTATTCATACCAACCTCCTATGTAGTTTTAAAAACTATGTTATATGGTTATGATATTCTCTTTTGTGTAAAAAGTCAATACTTGAAATAATTTTTTTTATGACATATAATGTTATCAAATACGAGTGCGGGAGTGTAATATGCGATTAGAGGAACTATCAGGTTTTTTAAATATAAATGAATTACTGAATCAAATTGAAAGCTCAAAAATTCCGAATATTAATTTATACATGGATCAGGTTCTTTCATTTATGAACGATAATCTGGAACATTATAAGCGTAGCCCTAAGGATAAAATACTGACTAAATCAATGATAAATAATTATGTAAAAAACGAGCTCATTCCCAAGCCTGAAAACAAAAAATATTATCCTCAGCACATTATATACTTAATTTACATATTTTATTTAAAGCAAATATTATCTCTCGAAGATGTAAAGGATATAATAAATCAATATGAAAAAAATCATTTTAACGGCAAAAATGTAGACCTCTTATATGAAAACTTCTTATCCTTTGAACAGAAGGAGGTACTGAATCTTGAAAACGAGCTTGAGGGTCTGGCAAAAAGCATAAGCGAAGAATGCCCCGAGCTTGATAATGACGAAAGTATTTTTCTCTTTATTATGCTGCTCACATCACGTGCCAACACTTATAAAGCAATTATTGAAAAGCTTACAGATCGTTTACGTGAGGTTCGGTAAGTGCTTCCAGCAAGTCAGGAAACAGCCATTTTCCCGTATATCGGTTATATAGAGGGAATGGCTTGCCCTCCTCCTCTCCTGGACCCGCGTCCCACCATATGCAGGCAATCCCCAGAGCTTCAGCCCTTTTTCTCACATAGCCGACCCACTCTGCGCGCTGCCGCTCATTTTTCTTATCAACCGCACTAAACTCTGTTATAATTACAGGCACATTCCTGCTTATAAAAAATTTATCAATATTATCAAATATTTTGTTAATTTCTTCGGTGTCTGATGGATTATTATAATTAAAATCCGATGTGCCTTCCATATTTAAAGTAAAATTATACGGTGAATACAAATGAATGGAAACTATCAGCCTTTTTCCATCGGGCATAATAAAATCCTTCAATGCTTTTTCATATGGTTTTGCACAATATGTAGGAATTATAAGATATCTGTCACTGTTTTCACCTCCACTTCCGCGGATTGTCCGCACGAAAATTTCATTAAGTTCATTGATTATTTCACGGGAGCGTAATGTTCCGTCACTCCATTCGTCTGCCTCTCCTATTAATCTCGGCTCATTCATGCTTTCAAACAAAAGCCTTTGGTCATATTCCTTAAATTTTTCCGCAATCTGACTCCATACAGACTGCATTATTTCACGGGCTTCCGGCAAATGCTCATCATCCGGTGTATACCAGCTGTCATGGTGTGCATTAATAATCACATACATACTTGCATCCAGTCCATAGTCAGCAACCTGTTTTACGCGCTCAAGCCATGCCGGGTCGATATTATAATCATCATCCATATGCTCATACCATGTCACCGGAACACGCAGCACTTCAAACCCCGCAGCACTCATATCTTCTATCATTTCCTTTGCAGTAACGGGATTTCCCCAATAGGTTTCAAAGTCATATGGCTCTTTTGATTCAAAGTGAATATTGTGTGAATCCAGGGTATTTCCCAAATTAATACCCGGTCCCAGCTGTTTTACAAAGTTTCTTGTTTCTTTTTCATGTCGTTTCATAAAGCTCCAGCTTTCTGTATACTGTAAATTTTCAAGAAAAAACATTCCAACCGCAAATATAAAAACGATGGCTATGATTGATAAAGCAGATTTATAAAAATAAAGACTGCGTTTTCTTCTTTTCATTGCTGTCTTTCCTCATTTCCTTCAAAAATAAGTGAAATCTGTCCGGCAGTGTTTACAATGCTGTAAATACCTTCCTGTCCGGTAACACCGTAATGCTTGTGAAGCAGGTATCTCTCATTGGCATCTGACTCTGCCACCACAAGGTAATCGTACCCGCTCAAAAGATTATCCATGTTATCTTCATAAAAAAGGCATATACCGTCAACGTTGGGACAATACAGATAATATCTTCCCACATATTGCATGTAATAATTTGTGACCTGTGCATCTCTGTCAGGCGCATAGAAAAGATATCTTCTGCTGTCTTCTTCACCGTCCTCATACCACCTGTCTCCTGTTATTATACGAATTTTATATGGCAGAGAGCTTTCGTAATCGCGTATAATGGATAAAATTCCATTGTACTCAGACAACAGCAGCGTAATGGCAATTGCCATACATGCAATTACACCCTTTTGATAATTGTTTTTGCTTGATACACTTCGAAACGATTTTTCGTCAGGCATCTGACCTATTTTATAATAAAATGAATTTTCTATATCTATCGTGGCTGTCATAATCAGACCTCCGGCAAAAAGCACGACTATACTTGAGGCATAGCGTTCAAAGCCTGCCAGATACAGTGCTTCATCCAGGGGCATCGAAAAAATATACATTGCCAAAATGCCCACGTAATATAAAACTAACACAATATCAAGCGCAATCAGTGTTTTCAAAAGTCTCCATCTTTTCTTAAGCACAAAAAAATTAAAGATTATTGCTCCTGCTGCCGCAAGGTTGAAGGCAATTATACCCATTGCAGTCCTTGTTGATATATCTGTACTTGAATGTATAAACAGTCTTGAAATTTCCTGTACCTGCTCATGTGTTTTCTCTTCCGGCATATTTTGTATATCAAATTTATTTTCAACCTCGCTGAATTCTGTCTTCATATGCTGTGACCACATTACATATGGTGAAATCACTACAAGTAGGGTTATAAGAATAAAGATTGTTTTTCTCACTCCCGATGTGTTTTTGTCGTGGATAAATACCATGTAAAACAAAAAAGCAAGACCAATTATTGCAAAAATAATTCCCGTGCTCTTGGTAATCGTCAATAACGCCGCCATGGGAAATGAACAGGTAAATGCAGTCTTATAATCCGAACGATGCTGATATCCCACCGCAAAAATTGCCAACGTGTAAATTGGAAGCAAAAAATCCACCAGCAAATTATTTATGCGGATTGTAATATTGAAAAAGGAAAGCATGGCGCAGCCTGCCCCTAAAAAGGCATACAATAAAAATCTTTTTTTCTCATTTATAATGCCGAACAAAGCATAAAAGCATGAGAAAATAAGCAAGCCCTGGGCTAAAATCATTATCTGCTGATAATTTCCCGCAAAACGACATACATAATATATGAATGACGAAGTGCCGAGAGGATAATTTTTAAAGTCTATGAGTGCAGAGCCTGCGGTCGGAAATGCATCCGTACTCAGCATCTGCTTCACTACAATTGCCCAGTGAGAAAAATTATCATAATGTATCAGCTCACTTCTGAGGAGCAACGAAAGGAACAATAAAGTTCCCGCTGCCCAGAAGAAGCCAGATAAAGAAAGCCGGGGCTTAAAATATATCTTTTTGCGAAATCTGTCCGTAATGATGATGCAGAATGCAATTAATCCCGCTGCCATAACAACAGCCGAGCCCTCAAAGAGAATTCCCGCTAAACCACAGAAATATACAATGCATGCAACAGAAGAAAAAACGAATACGGGCACAAATTCCGTCCTGATCTCTGTAACTTTTTGTACCATCATTATATATCCGAGAAAAGAGCATGCTAAAAGTAATATCATTTCAGTTGCCTCCCATCACTTTTCTCGTATGTTTTGCAGAGAAATGACGCAGCAAACGCATACGCCTTTCTATATTGCGGAACATGTCATCATAAGCAGTCACCCAAGGATCAATTTGCTTTGGCAGAGAATGTAGACGGTCGTATATGATCTGCATGTATTGACGTTTGTCGTTTTCATCCTCAGGCTTAACCACAGCCGAATATCTCCAGCCTTCTCCTTCCTTTCTGACATAGACAACAGAACCTTCGAGTTTCGCCTCATAGCGGCTCGTTTTAATTATGAGATTGATATCAGCTCGCTCCGGCAAATCCATAGGAGATGATGAAAAAAACGAAAGTCCATGGTCCGATACATCCACAGTCACGGCCTCATATCTCGTATCTTTATATTTAACATATACTTTTTCCGATGCCTGAATGCGCTCAGATGCCCTGTATGAGTGTCGGCCAAGCATAAAAAACAAAGCGTAAAATATGGCTACAATATTATATGTAAGCCAGAATATAATAATGCTGCTGTAAAAAAGTGCCCAACCATACTTTCCGTATGCATAACGAATTATAGCCATAACGGAGAGCAACAGCAAAAAGATGTGAGGCAGTGCATAACATATATTTTTCTTTCTGGATGATGATTTGTTTTTATTCGTAACCTTAAACTTCTTTTCGTGTATGTGCAGAGTTTCAAGCAGCACGGGGATAATGAGATATGGCATCAGTATGGTGTCAACCACCTGACTCCATCTCTGTGTCCTTATGTTGCCGGAAAGATAACGCATTGATGTACTGTAAAAGAAATATGCCGGTAGCCAGAAAATTACTATATCCCAGAATCCTGTATTTACAATCTGAAAATCAAACAATGCAAATAAAATGGGAGACAATATAAAAACAAGCCTGTTAAAAAATGACCACCAGTACAAAAAACTGTTCAGATATGTAATTCTTGCAGCAACAGAAAGCTTCTTTGAAAAAATTGCCCGGGTGTTCTGCAGACTTTGCAGAACTCCCCTCGCCCACCTGACTCTTTGCTTAATCATCGATGAAACGGTTGTAGTGGTAAGACCTGCTGCCTGAACTTCATCCGTGGCATATGTAATATATCCTTCCTGCTGCATCCTTACACTGGTCTCAAAATCCTCGGTGATAGTTTTCATAGGAAATCCTCCTATATCCTCCAATGCCTGACGTAAAATCACGGTGTTACTTCCGGTGTAAGCAACTGCATTGGATGTATTACGGAGAATATTTATTTCCCTTGAAAAAAAGTCCTGCTCATTTGGGATGCTTCCTTCCGCAAAAAGATTGAACTGAAATAAATCAGGATTATAAAAGCTCTGGGGTGTCTGAACCAGTCCCAGTTTCCAACACTCATTCTTTTCGTCACCTCTTCGAAGCCTCCACACATCGCCATCCTTTTTAAATTGTGAAAGCATAAAGTAAGGAACCGTCTTCATCAGAAATGTGCTCTGTGGAATCATATCAGCATCAAATGTGGCTATGAGCGGAGATGACGTCTTGGAAAGAGCATTGTTTAAATTGCCTGATTTGGCATGCTTATTATCTGCAAATCCTAAGTATCCCACTCCCAAATGTTTCGCAAGCTCTGCAACCTCGGGACGGTTGCCGTCATCGCATATATAAATATGAACCCTTTGCCTATCCGGATAATCCATAAACGTACATGCATTGACCGTCTTGTACAGCAAATCCGCCGATTCATTGTGTGTTGCTACAAATACATCCACATGGGGATAATACTCAGACGGAATAACAGGACACTCAAGTTGACCGCTTTTCTTTTTTATTTTCTGAATAAAAAGCTCAAATGTGGTGAACACCGTCACCGTTTCTGCCACAATCAGCAAGGTTCCAAAAATTATGTTCAGAATGCTCTGATCTAAGGGCAGCGTAAAAAAAATTCTCCACAGAAGATATACTGTCATAAGAATCATGGTTAATATTAAAAAAACATTTCTTCTCTTTTCATTATTCATTATGACGTCTCCTCAAAAACCCATTTTTGCTGCATCCTGTAGCTCAACAGGTACAACAAGGAATCACAGATAATTTTCCCTGCCTTTTCGTTAATGCCAAAGCTTCTTTT
>JAFACY010000060.1 GCA_023425285.1 Bacillota bacterium | reverse complement strand
AGAGAAATGAAATAGCCATAGAGCTTATAAAGGGACTTGAAATAGATGAATTACAATATGCCAAGTATATACCCGAATATCTGGGCAGATTTGTTATGCTCTTATCTCCTAAGGAATTAGATGAGCTTATAGCGGAGCTGGGAGTTATATACAAGGGCTCCAATGACAGAGCAAGTGCTTTGGTAATCAACACTTTGGGTATAATGATACAATACTATCCCGAATACAAAAAAAGATTTATCGAAGATGAAGAGGTGTATAATAACAGACTAAGAAAAATGATCGGTATAGTTTTAAGCGGACTTTCCAATTACAATACATCCGTAAAGCAGGAGACATTTTTGGTTATCGGTCAACACATCTTTTGTTCAAAAATACTGAGCTTAAAAGAGAAGCACACAATATTTCTGCTCATTTACAAAAAACTGCTGACACTGATAAACGAAAAAGAATCGGTTGATTTATTCTTTTTCAACAACTCTGCTTCCTTTAACCACATATACAGATTTATAAGTGACTATGAATTTTACTACAAGGATTTTGAAATTGCAGAAAACAAAAACATAGCCTTTTTCCCCGGAACATTTGATCCGTTTTCATTGAGCCATAAGGGAATAGTAACTGCCATCAGAAATTTGGGATATGAGGTATACCTGGCAGTGGATGAATTCTCGTGGTCAAAAAGAGTGCAGCCGCGTATGATAAGACGGCAGATAATAAATATGTCAATAGCAGATGAATTGGGAGTATTCTTGTTCCCCGATGACATACCTGTTAATTTGTCAAATGCAAATGATTTAAAGAATTTAAAGGATATCTTCGGTGACAAGGATATATACATTGTGGTTGGAAGTGATGTGCTGATGAATGCCACAGCATATAAATCAAGACCGACTAAAAATTCCATTCACAGCTTCAATCACATAGTGTTTAACCGCGCTAAGGATGAAAGTACTCCGTCATTGAAAAAGGCGGAGGAAAATAAAGCAAGAATAAAAGGAAATATCGTTGAGCTTAAGCTGCCCATGTATCTGGAGGATATAAGCTCAACTCAGATAAGAGAAAATATAGACAATAACAGAGACATATCAAACCTTATAGATTCTCTCGCTCAAAGCTTCATTTACGACAAAAACATATATATGAGAGAGCCGCTGGATAAAGGAGTTTTGAAATCAAAACCCTTCATTATTGAAATAGTTGAGGATCTGAGCCAAAAGATTGTTGATGAAATAGGACACTATATTTTCATGCACACTAATCTGTATGAAAATATAGGAGAAAACCTCATCTCCAAGGGTATAAAGCTGATGGTTATAAGAGACAGCAAAAATTCCAACAAGCTGCTGGGATTTTCTGCGTTTCATAAAATCGGTTCCTCAGAGGTTTACGGAGAATTCCAAAGCCAGTATATTGCAAACTACGTAAGAGAGAAAACCGCAGGAAGAATAATCGTTATTGACGGAATTTTTATTAACCCAAGCAAGACATATGACAATATGGAACAGATAATTTTAACAGAGACACTTGCTTATTGCCTGAAAAATGATTTTACATATGCACTGTACTACAATACATTATCAAATTTCAATACGGATGCTGTAATGGAAACTTTGGAGCTGCAAGGATTCAGTAAAATTGATGACGGTACAAAGACTGTTTATGCTGTGGATATGAAATTTCCGATTTGCCTGACACTTAATATGAGAAGCTTCATAAAGGAGCCTTTGAGCAACAGTCCCAAGGTATATGAAGCAATTGTTCATGCAAGGAAGAGAATGCAAAAATCAATGACAGAGCTGTATCCCGGCTCATTGGTACTATCGATTGACAATGACATGATTAACCAGATACTCATAAATAAAATATGCAGCATCAACAATGTCAGCAATGAGGTGCAGGATACGAGAGGCTTGGGAGAATACATGTGTGTTCCTTTCGGAAATATATTAAAGGGCATGGTAGTACCCAATACGGTTACAAAATCACTCCATACGGAGAAGGTGTATTCAACAGATGCCAAGACGTTCAGAATAACCGAATATCCAAATTATTCACCTATTGAGATACAGGTAAACACTATAAAATCCTTTGATAAGCAGGTGGTCCTGGTTGATGATTTGCTGCACAAGGGATACAGAATCAAAGAAATTGATCCTATTTTAAAAAGATACAACATTGAGGTTAAAAAGATTATTGTAGGTATAATGTCGGGCAGAGGCAAGGATTTGATGGATATACAGGGCAGAGAAGCCGATTGTGCATACTTCATACCCAACCTGAGAATATGGTTTAACGAAAATCTCATGTATCCGTTTTTGGGCGGAGACGGTATGTGGCAGAACGGACAATCATTCAATCTGATTCCGTCCATAAATTTAATACTTCCGTTTTATTCGCCCATGTATCTGAACAATGCGACGAAGGAGTCCATATATAATTTGTCCATGACGTGCCTGGAGAACGCAAAGAGAATATTGCAGGTGTTAGAGGAAGAATACCAGGAATTGTACGAAAAGAAGCTCACTCTGAAAAGATTGGGAGAGGTGCTCATATCCCCTCGAATTCCATACCTGGGAGACAGCATCTGTTACGATTTGAACAAGGAAGCCTCAGATTACATGGATGTGCACATAGAAGATTTAATAAAGCTTGAAAGGATAATAAAATGATGACTTATTATCTGTATAAAAATAAATACTTATTTTCTGCGGAGGATAAATACGATTATCCAAGAGTGGATAATATTCCTGTGTCCGTTGATGAGCTGTATTTTTTGTATGAACACGACAGAAGCTTTTCAAAGGCGTCATATGCAGTAGCTGATGCCTCGGATTTGTTTCGCCCGGAAGAATCAATCGACTCATTAATATTAAACGAAACAAAAGAAATAATTCCCGAAAATATAAGACAGCTCATAGATGCCAGAAAAGTAAAAGCAGTAAATACATCATATGAAGACTACGAAAAAGGATTTTGCTTTGCTGGAAACAAAAAAAAGAAAGTAAATCTCCTTGCTTTGGGAGATGTGGGCAGCACTTTGCTTACGGGACTTAAGC
>JAFACY010000035.1 GCA_023425285.1 Bacillota bacterium | reverse complement strand
ACGGAACTGTTGCGATGTGGCAGCCGTATTTTGCGGCTTCGGTCACATGCATCGGATGTCTTATGCTGGCAGCTATTATTTCCGTATTAATGTCATAATTCATAAATATATTTGTTATTTCCTCTATGAGCATGATTCCGTCGCTGTTGATATCATCCAGTCTGCCTACAAACGGACTCACATATGACGCTCCTGCTCTTGCCGCCAGAAGTGCCTGCCCTGCAGAAAAAACAAGAGTGACATTTGTCTTTATTCCTTCCCTGCTCAAAGACTTCACAGCCTTCAGCCCTTCATCTGTCATAGGAACCTTTATAACAATATTTTTGTGGATTTTGCAAAGCTCCATGGCTTCCTTTACCATGCCTTCGGCATTCAGGCTTATAACCTCGGCACTTATGGGACCGTCCACTATGTCCGTTATTTCACGTACAACCTCTTCAAACACTCTGCCTTCCTTTGCAATCAACGATGGATTTGTGGTAACTCCACATATAATACCCATGTCATTTGCGATTTTTATTTCATCAATGTTTGCAGTATCAATAAATAACTTCATCTTAATCCTCCTTTATTTCCTTTACTATATCCTTGCCTCCTAATACTACCTTGAGCATAAACATGGGAAGCAATATTTGTCTCTTAATTCTTTTAGGTTCCTTTGTGAGTCTGTACAGCCACTCAAGTCCTAATCTTATAAACATATCGGGGGCTCTTTTTACCCTTCCCGCAAGTCCGTCAAGGGTACCTCCGTTTCCTATTATTATCTTTGCATTAATTTTATCCTTGTTGTACTCTATCCACTGCTCTTGCTTTTTAGCTCCGAAGCCCACAAATAAAATATCCGGCTCAGCCTTGTTTATTTTGTCCAGCACTATTAATTCCTCGTCGTCACCGTTCTTGCCTAAATGTGTTCCTTTGAAATAACCATGCTGACTTCCCGTTATATTTATGTTGGGATAATCCCTGTGGACATTTTCCATTGCTTCATCCGCTATTCCCGGCTTCCCCCCCACTACGAAAAGCTTCAGATTTTTTTCATTTGCCAATTTCAGCATATTTACAGACAAATCATAACCTGCCACTTTTTCTTTTAAAGGATGCTTTTTCATTCTGGATGCATATATCAGACCGATGCCGTCAGGCACATTTATATCGGATTTATTTACTAAATCCATCAGCTCCTCATCCTTGCGACACATCATGACTATTTCCGTATTAGGCGTATAAATTATGTACTGTTCACCGTTTTCTATTTTGTCCTTAATTATGTCCATCGTTTCATTCATTGAAACATTATCAATCCGGACACCAAGTATACTTAACTTATCCATATTATATTTCCTTTAATATTTGATAATTGACCTTAATCAGCTCTCTCAACCTTGACACATTGTCATAAAGCTTCTTCTTCTCGAAATCCTCATTGTTTATTTTATCTATTATCTCGTTAAAAAGCAGCTCCTCATCAATGTTGTCAATGTTTGAAGAAACCTTCATGTTGACACTGTTGACGAAATGATCAACCTTGTGGTCGTAGGACACAGCCACAAAGGGCACATTTGCCGCCGCCGCAAAAATCAGCGAATGCAATCTCACTCCCACCAGGACATCCATTCCCCTGATAATATCAAAGGCATCATTTGTAGTGAGACGCTCCTTGTAATAAACAGCTTTTTCGCCCAGATCTTTTTCAACCTGATCAATCAGCTCCAGATCCTCGTTATAATAAAAGGGGATGAAGCAGCATTCGATATCATTTTCAATCAACCTCTTTGCAACATTGCTTATCTTGCTGCCCACATCGACATTTTTCCAGTTTCTCAGTGAAAAACAGACTTTTTTTCTGCCGCCTGTTTTATTGACGAAATTTTCGCCTGCTCTGAGATTTATGACAGGGTCTATTGATAAAAATATTTTATCTTTATCCAGCCCCATTTCCTCCAAAAGCTCCATGGAATGCTTATCTCTCACGGTTATATAATCAACAAGCCTGAGCGTATTTTTAACGGCATTTTTACTGTTTTCCCTGATAAGCGGTCCGATACCCTGACTGAGCATTATTATTTTATTGTTCATCAGCTTAGCCAGTCTGATTAAAAACAAATAATAATAAATGCTTCTTTTGCTTGTTATATCCTGCAGCAGGCTTCCGCCTCCAAAGACAATGGCATCTGCATTATTCAGTTGGCTGATAATAGAAAATACATTGTAGCGGTCTATTGTAGTTATGTTGTATTTTTTGCTTGTTATATCCTTGTTGCCCGATAAAACAACAATATTCTTTCTGTCGGTTATCTCCAGGATTTGGTTAAGTGTCATTTCCAATATGGCTTCATCGCCCAAATTACCAAATCCATAAAATCCCGCCAACAATATTTTTTTCACTTAAACCTCTCCTGCAATCTTAAGTATATTTTGTGAAGTATATCTATTATTATCACCACAATTACACCAATAGCTATTCCAAAGCCCAATGCAATTACCGTTCTTGCCAGTGATAAATATATAGGGGTTCTCAAATGTGAAAATGTATTAATTATTGATGATGTTCCCATGGCTGCCGCCAGCATGAAAATTCCCGTATAGAATTCCGACTTTTTGCTCGCAGCATAGACGGCTGCAAAAATAGCGGGAAACGCAATCAGGAACTCCTTGGTCCTCGGTCTTGCCAACAATACATATTCCATGAAGTTTCTCGAAATCATCTCAATGCTTGATGGCTGCAGATTTGTTTCATGTCCCGTCCTCGAAATATAGACATAGGCTGCCGCACCGATGATCCCGACAATAATTCCGTAATAAATTTTCACCTCTTTGTTTAAAAATCTTGTTGTAGTCTTAACCACACTTTTGACAGATTCATCATCATCTTTGTTCATGAAATAAATTATGAACATCACTATGAATATACCGAAAGGAAGTATCTGTGCGAACTTAACTCCTCTGAAAATATCCATCTCAAGAAAATATCTCACGTCCGCAAGCATTGCATCGAGGAATACTGCGCCCACCAGAGAAATAATCACAGCTACTGTCAATATCAGCGTTGAATACGACATAATATTTATAAGTGTATATTTCTTTGTATCCACATATATTTTCTTAATCTGAATCATATAAAAGTAAATCGCCAAGCCTGAAAAGATCACCGCTGCGGCAAATGCAAAGCCTTTTTCACCTATACCCCTTGCCACAAGTGGTATGAATGCTGCCGGAACCGCAAACAGGTACAGATAGTCTGCCTTTTTATTTTTAATATTAAACATTTTCTTGAACAATAATACGGCAGCCAGGGTTATGCCAAAGGATAATACCGCCAGTCTCTTTGACCCCACATGAAATTCGTTCATGGGTCCGGTCTTGCCCAGTGTGATGTTGTGCTCACTCAGCCTGCTTTTCAGACTGTTGAAGGTTCTTTCATATTCTTCGGCATCAGTCATAAATTTATTGCTTTTCTGTTCCATGAAAAACGGCTTGAAATAAATTGCTCTTATGTTACGTTCGGTTATTGCCCTGAACATTGTGTTTTCAATTTCTTCCGCGCCTTCATAATTGTAGTATTTATTTCTTTCTCTTATGTAATCCCACATGGTGAACATTCTTATGGCGCTGTATCCGGAATCCTTAACAAGCTTATTCAATCCCTTGCTGTCTAAATGCTCTCTTTGGGTAGAGTTTTCTATCAAGGTTACGGCAATGTTGTTTTCCGTAATATAATCCAGCAGATCCTGCTCATTTTCCGGATATCCCAGAACCTCCTTGCTGCCAAGCAGGTATATCCTCGGCTTCAGATCATATTTTTCATTTGTTGATATGTAAACGTCCGTCAGCTTTTCATTGTATGTAGGGAAATTAACAGGTCTGAGTATTACATCCAGGCCTGAAGCCTTTATGAGGTTTATTTTCTCCTCATCATACCCCACACCAATGTTCAAAAGTCTTGAATCTACCACTGATTTTGATTCATAAACTCCCTTTCCGTCCAAATCTATAACCTTTTTTACTTCAGAATAGTACACATCATCATTTGTACCCTTTAATACTATATAGTAATCACCATCTAAATGATATGTATCGAAAAATTCTCCGTCGTACCTTTCTGTAAGCCCGCTGCTTAAATAATCAAACAGTGATTTATCCTGTGTTGTTACGATAACATCAGTATTTTTTATGTCTCCGTCGGTAATCATAGCAGAAATTTTTTCATTATAATCATTCAGCCAGTTATAATTCTTTACAAGTTCCGATACCATTTCCGCTCTGAGAGGCTTGCCCTCCTCTATTAAAAGCTTGACCGTTTCTTCCGGTATGGCAACAGATTCTGCACCATATCCCTTGAATTCCTTCAGCCACCACCCTAGATCATGCTCGGAGCTGTCGGCAAATTTCTTCATTTCAACGTAATCCAATATGATTTCCGCTGTTTTATACTGCTTTTCTATTTCTACTCTTTGATATACTGTATAAATCCCCACTAAAAGAGATAAAGCTATTAACCCTAAAACAATTTTATCTATTTTTAATTTCATTTTGACTCCCCACTCAATTTATTTTCTTAAAACACAAACAACCATTTTAACTAAAAACTCCTTAACCCCCGGTAATCTGGCAGGGTACTTAAATATATTCCTCAAGGGCTCTTCAGAATAATATTCAACTTCAAAATCACTGTTTCCTATTATTTGTTTTGCCCTTTTTATTGTCATTTTATTAATATACGAAAAATATTCAGTTCCGTCAGCCCTCTTACTTATCCTGAACTCAATTCTGTCCTTGCCGTCAGGCAGATCCTTAACCAGTTCCTTATATGTATTTATCAATGTTTTTTCACTAAAGAAAACATGAACCCACGGCATTCCTATGGCATCGCTTAAATGTGCCCCATATGGGTGATTGTACGGCGGAAAATTCAGGTATAGTCTGCCGTTCTTTTTAAGGATTCTGTAGCATTCCTTCAGTACCTTTTCAGGCTCATCCACATGCTCCATAGCATCATTCATTATGATCGTATCAAAATATTCGTCTTCAAAGGGAGTAGTTGAAGCATCGGCACTGACAAATTCGAATTTATCCTCCATGCCGTACTTTCTTGCCAAATCCTCGGCTTCCTGCTTGTATTTACCTAATATTTCAACACCAATAATTTTTTCAACCCCCTTGAAAGCATAAAAAATTGTTTTACCCGCAGCTCCGCAGCCAATATCCAAAACAACCTTGTCCCTGAACATTTCATCAACATCCGTATGCTTCAAATAGAATTTAATAGTATCAATACCCTTTTCATATTGCCATTCTGCATAAGTTTTTTTCCCTTCATTGCTTAAATTGAAAGGATGTACGGGCAGCTTGAAAAACTTATTTACTGTCATACATAATTTCTGCATATTATAACCTTCTTCATCAATTTTTTATTCCTTATGAATTATAACATTACAATCGGCTAAATTCAATGATTAAATGCGAGATTCTTCACTGCGTTCAGAATGACAAAAGCAGATAATTTACATTTGTTCATGTGCTATGCTGCGACAATGTCATCCCGAGCGACAGCGAGGGATCTCATCTTTTAAGTCGATTTTTGTTGAATAATTTGTCTTTATAATATAAAATATCTTTAGACTGTCTATCATATAATTAAGGAGTGGTAATTTGAAGAAAATTCTGATGTTTACAGTTGTGCTGTTGCTGATTTTAACCCCTGCGATTTTTGCCGCAGCCGGAGATTCAAGTGATCCCATAGTAGTATTGAGTTATTTGAACGATCGCATCAACAGCTTAATAAAGGATTATGGTCTGGAAGATATTAAAACAATCAAGGAAAAAGTGGATAAACTAGGTACAGACAGTCCGTCAACAGGGACAGAAACAGGTACCGGTACGACTTCAAGCTTAGTGGTTGTTGAAATTAAGGATGGAGAAAAATTGATCGGCGGAGCGGGAACAGAGCTCATACTCAGGGGCGGAAAAGCCACCATCGTGGGAAGTGAGTTAGGCGGTCTTGCCGATGTTACCATAGGCAAGGATTTCGTTTCGGGCATGGAAGCAGTTCCAAATCATCTGATGATAGTTCCCAGAGATGACGGCAGAGGTGTTTACGCAGATACATACGCCGTTTTCATGGTGAGAGGCACATACGAGGTAATTAAATAATTGGTTGAACAGAAAACCGGCGGGATATTGCTCTCTCCGGTTTTTTATTGTAAAATCAATAAATTTATGATATATTATACGTCAATAACACTTATGAGGATGATAATATGATTACAATAGATGAGGTACAGGAAATATTAGATGAAATAGCCGAAGAATTTCCCTCTGAAATATACAAGGATTTAAACGGAGGCATAATTTTGCTGCCGCAGGCTAAGCTCCATAAAAAAAGTATTGACGATGACCTTTATG
>JAFACY010000261.1 GCA_023425285.1 Bacillota bacterium | reverse complement strand
TCATTTATATGAGTCAGTTCCATACTATCCTCCTATCTGGAACATCATTTTATCCGTTTCACTTTTGTTGACGACTTCCAGATGATGCTCCTGCGGTTTATTATAAACGGCATTCCTTATAACTTCTGCCAGTCTTTGTTTGTCATTTAAATACGGCTTCAAATTAATTTCCTCTGCTGAGTGAAGACAAGGCTTGATTGTCCCGGTGGATGTCAGCCTTATTCTGTCACAATCCGAGCAGAATTTGCAGCTTACGGGACTTATGAGACCCACAGACCCTTTTGCGCCCGGGATTTTGTATACAGATGCCACCTTGCTGTCATCCTTCACAGAAACCAACTCGGGAAATTTTTTCAAGACATCCTCCGCCTTCATTTTACAGTCTTCATAGTATTTAAGCCCTTCTCCGATGGGCATCAATTCAATAAATCTTACCTGTATAGTCTTATCCAGGGTCATATTTATAAAATCTCCTATTTCATCATCATTGATGCCCTTCATCAGCACCACATTGATCTTCACAGGAAGCATTCCTGATTCTATACACTTATCTACAGATTTAAAAACCTTGTTTATATCTCCAAGTCTTGTAATTTTTCTGAATTTATCGGGATTTAATGTGTCAAGACTTATATTGACACGATTAAGCCCTGCCTTTTTTAAATCCTCAGCCATATCATATAAAAGAATACCGTTTGTAGTCATAGAAATATCATGAATTGAATCAATGGCTGCCGTATGTCGTATCAGAGTGTCTATACCCTTCAACAAAAGCGGCTCACCGCCTGTGAACCTTACCTTATTGATACCCAGAACAGCACATGCATCTATTATTTTTTCAACCTCTTCAAAGCGCAATATGTCATCGTGACATTTTTTTTCTATACCATTTTCGGGCATGCAATATACACAGCGCAGATTACATCTGTCTGTCAGGGAAATTCTCAGGTAGTCTATTTTTCTCCCACTTTTATCAAGCATTTTATCTCCTATCTTGCACATTCTCCCTCAGTACCTTTAAGTATTTCTATACCGTGAGGCAGCACAGAAAGTATAAAGCTCAGGTTTTCAACCGCACCCTTGGGACTGCCCGGAAGATTTACTATCAATGTATTATCTCTTATGCCAGCTATTGCTCTTGAAAGCATTGCTTTCGGAGTTATGGCGAGAGACATTTGTCTCATCGCTTCCGGTATACCGGGAACCTGCTTTTTAATGACCTTCATTGTCGCTTCCGGAGTGACATCCCTTTTAGAAAATCCGGTTCCACCGTTTGTAAGGATCAGATCAAGCTTAAGCTCATCGCACATATATATTAATTCTTCACATATTAAATCCATTTCATCAGGTATTATTTTATAATAATCTAATTTATATATACCTTCATCCAGGCTGTTTTTTACAGCCGGACCAGTCTCATCTGTTCTTTCTCCTTTTGAGCCTTTATCACTTATGGTCAATATTCCGGTTCTTATCATAGCTCCTCCGTTTCATCCTGTGAAAGCTTGAACATTTATATATCAATTCTATAATCATAGAAAAGCTTTGTCAATGAATTAAAAATTTATCAAATGGTCAGACTAATACTTGACAGCATATATTTTTAATGTTATTATTACTTTGTAATCATTACAATATAGAAATTGTTGTAATAGTGAAAGGAGAATTCTATGATAGTAAATTTTGAAAATTTAATAGATGAATTAAAGAGTAAAAAAATACGTCTCTCCCACCAAAGATTGAAGGTTTTAGAATATCTTACTACAAATTACAATCATCCGACAGCGGATCAGATATATAACGGACTTCACGATGAGGTTCCCACATTATCTAAAACAACTGTTTACAACACTTTAACTTCATTGATTGATGCCGGGATGGTAAGAGCGGTCAACATTGAGGATAATGAAGTCCGATATGATATCAACACTCATAACCACGGTCATTTCAAATGCGAGTCCTGCAAAAATATTTTTGATTTTGATATTGATATTGATTCTTTTGAAACAAATCAATTGCACGGATTCGAAATAGATGACAAGAATGTTTTTTTTAAGGGAAAATGTAATTCGTGCATCATCAATGATAAAAAATATAAATAACAAATATAATTAATCAGGAGGATTTGAAAATGGAAGAAAAAACATTACAAAATTTAATGGATGGGTTCGCAGGCGAATCACAGGCGAACAGAAAATATTTGGCTTATTCTAAAAAAGCTGAAAAGGAAGGCAAATTAAATGCTGCCAAACTATTCAAAGCGGCATCGGATGCGGAAGCGCTGCATGCTCAAAAGCACTTAGAGGTTGCAGGTAAAATCAAAACAACACAGGATAATCTTGCGGATGCATTTGCCGGTGAAACATACGAATTTGAAAGCATGTATCCTGAATTTATAAAGGCTGCCGAAGAAGAAGGAAACAAAGCGGCTGTAAACACCTTCACTCTTGCAATGGAAGCAGAAAAGGTTCATGCTAAATTGTACAAGGAAGCTTTGGAAAATATAGATAACACAGAGGAAGTATTCTACTATCTATGTCCGGTTTGCGGAAACATCGAAACATTCGTTCCCGAAAGATGCAGCATTTGCGGAGTACCGGGATCTAAATTTATAAAATATTAATTAAAAAAACCGCATATGCGGTTTTTTTAATTAAGGAGAAGAACCATTAGTCAAATGGTTCTATATAAGGAGGAACACGAAACAAATATATTGTTTCACCTATATCAACATATCCAATCCATGCTTTAAATCATTTATAATATCATCTGCATCCTCAATACCGATTGATAATCTTACCAGTCCCTCGGAGATTCCTGATAAAGCTCTTTCCTCAGGAGTGTAAGGTGAATGAGTCATTGATGCGGGATGCTGAATCAATGTTTCCGTATCACCGAGACTTACCGCCAATGTACACAGATGCAGTGAATTCATTAATTTTCTTCCGGCCTCAAGACCACCTTTAACTTCAAATGCAATCATGGCTCCCGGTAATGACATTTGCTTTTTAGCCAGTTCATACTGAGGGAAGCTTTTTAATCCCGGATATTGAATGCTTACAACCGCAGGATGTTTTTCTAAAAACTCTGCAACCTTTTGTGCGTTGGAGCAGTGTTTATCCATTCTGATTTCCAGTGTCTTCATGCCTCTGTTAATCAGATATGCTTCGAAAGGTCCAAGTACCGAACCCGTCATATCCTTGATGCCAAACAATCTGACTGTATCTATAAATTCCTTTTTACCTGCTGCAAAGCCGGCAATAACATCACCGTGACCATTTAAATATTTCGTAGCTGAATGAACTACAACATCGGCACCTAAATCCAAAGGTCTCTGAATGTAAGGAGTACAATACGTATTATCCACTACAACGATGCAATCCTCATTCTCATGAGCTATTTTTGATATTTGCTCTATGTCTGCTATAAGCATGTTGGGATTGGCCGGACTTTCCAGATATACCATCTTTGTATTAGGCTTCATAGCATTTCTTATATTTTCAGGATCTGAAGTATCAACAAAATCTACCTCAACATTGAATCTTGAAATACCGTGGTTCAAAAATGCAAATGTACATCCATACAATGTCTTTGCAGCAACAATGTGGTCTCCCGATTTTACCTTTGCCCATACAACCGAGGTTATGGCTCCCATACCGGAGGACATGGAAACAGCAGCTTCAGCATTTTCAAGATTAGCCAGCTTTTCTTCAACCTGAGTATTTGTAGGGTTTCCAAGTCTTGTGTAAATATATCCCTCTTCTTCCAAAGCAAATCTTTTTCCGCCCTGTTCCGCAGAATCAAATATAAACGTTGAAGTCTGATAAATCGGTGTAGCCAATGCACCATATTCGTTTTTTACATAACCGGCATGTACCGCTCTCGTTGAAAATTTCATCTGATTTAATTTTTGTGTATCCATAAACCCTCCATAATTTTTCAAATATTATTTCTATCAATATCATACTTCTTCATCCTGTTGATTAATAAAGTATGAGTGACATCTAATTCCTTTGCCGCATCCCTGATGCTCTTATTATTTTTAAGACTTTCAATAATCTTTCTCTTCTCCAGGCTTTCAAGACTGTCCTTCAGAGATTTTCCAACCATACCCTCCACCGGAACAATATCATAATTAAGAATTATGTCCTTTGCGGTAATCTCATCGGTTACCGTGAGAGCTATGGCTCTTTCCAATACATTCTGAAATTCTCTCACGTTACCCGGCCAGTTGTAATTTATGAGCTTTCTCATAGCCTCTTTTTCAATTCCCGTTATATTTTTACGGTATCTTTTCGAATGCTTCTGAGCAAAATGATCATACAATGCCGGCAAATCCTCTTTTCTGTCGCGAAGAGGGGGAATGTTTATATTGAATATATTGATTCTGAATAAAAGCTCCAATCTGAATTCCTTGTTTTTGACCATTTCATCGATGTTTTGATTGGTAGCTGATATAAGCCTTACATCCACATTTACTTCCTTGGCGCTTCCAACTCTCCTGACTCTTTTTTCCTGCAATACTCTCAAAAGCTTTGCCTGCAGGTGAGGAGGCATGTCACCTATTTCATCCAAAAATACCGTTCCTCCGCCGGCTATTTCAAATATACCCGGCTTACCTTCCTTTCTGCCGCCTGTAAAGGTTCCTCCTTCATATCCAAACAGCTCGCTTTCCAACAGCTGATCGGGTATGGCAGCACAATTTATAGCTATAAACGGTTTGTTTTTTCTTTTGCTTTCATTATGTATCGCTCTTGCGAAAAGCTCCTTGCCCGTTCCGCTTTCGCCAGTTATTAATACGGGAGAATCGGATTTAGAATAAAGCTTCCCTGCTTCGATGGTTACGAGCATTTTATTGCTTTCGGCAATTATGTCGTCAAATGTAATCGGATTGTCAAATCTGTTGTAAATGTCGGAATCAATTTCATAAAATGAAATCAGGTAGCTGCTCAGCACCTTTTCCTTGTTAACAATAGGCTGTAAATTCGCTTCGTAAAGCTGATCGTTTATCTCAAGGTTTTCTTTAGTCAAGGACATATTATTGTCCTTCAGGGCTGCTATGAGTCTTTTGAAATCTATAAAATTATTGATGTTAAGTCCTGTTATATCCTTGCCATCTGTGTTGAAAATTTTATCGGCGGCATAATCATTAAAATATTTTATATCACCCTTTTTGTTTAACAGAACCACACCGTGAGGAATTACATCCAGCACCTTTTTCATTTCCGTATCTTTTTCTTCAAAAGGAAACAAATCGATTTCTTCCAGAGACGCCCAACCGCTAAGCTGCTGAAGTTCCTCTTTTATCTTTTCCCAGACATCATCCTCAACAGGCATCAATTTTATGTAGGCAACAAAGGCGTAAACCTCCATCCATATAAGTCCTACATCATATTTGTGCAATACAGATAATGCTTCATATGTTATGTGTGCTCTGTCCTCAATCGCAGTTAATTTAATCTTTTTAGTTTTCATAATAACTCCTATCCTTTACATTGCATTATTTGTGCCAACATTGACAATCAAACAAATGTGATAAAATCAATCTCTTCATATTTATACGCAATAGAAATATGGAACAAATTCGTTCCATATTTCTATTATTTTGGAATGCTAACGTTTTTTATGGTTTGTTTTCATTCCTGTTGGAATAATTTTAAACCACAATTGATATTATTTCAAGTCAAAATAAACTATTGATATTAACACTTTTATAGTTTATTATATATAAAAAATATCGCTATGATGAGAAACAGTAAATATCATGGTCTTGAGAGAAAGTGGATTTTTTATGAAAAAAGAAATAGGAATAATCGGAATAGGAAATGTAGGCTCCATGATGTTGCGCAAGTTTACGGAGCTAAAATTATTCGACGAAAAAAATATTTATGTTGCAAATCGCTCGGAAGAAAAATTAGAAAGTATTTTGAAAAAATATCCTGACATAAATATCTGCAAAAGCAATATTGAACTTGTCAGGCAATGCAAAAATATACTGCTTTGCGTAGAACCTTTAAATTTACCCAATGTGTTGATAGAAATTCAGCCATTTATAGATTCAGAAACATATCTGATGGTATCAACCACAATGGTTGCTGAGAAGGACATACGTAAGTTCCATGACGGAGGCATAACCATATTCATGCCCACACTTATTTCAATGGTCAACGGCGGTGTGACATTGGCATATCACAACAGCCTTGTAGACAATAATCAGAATTCATTCTTTCAGAATTCACTGGAGCAGTTCAGCGAAATAAAAATACTGAATGAGTCTGATATAAATGTATGTCAGAATATGACAGCAAGCTTTCCCGGCTTCTTTGCGGAAATAATGCTGGAATTTGTAAAATCCGTATCTGCACAAAGTCAAAATGTATCCGACGATGAGCTTGAACACATGCTTTTAGTTTCACTGCTCGGAGCATCAAGGCTGCTTTTAGAGAAAAACATGAGTTTCGAGGAAACCATTAACCGAGTATCAACCAAGGGCGGAATCACCTACGAAGGTGTAAAGGTATTAGAGAAAAAGCTCCCTGATGTATTTTCCGAGGCTTTGCACGCCTCCATGGACAGATACAACGAAATAACACAACTTGCTTCCAGCCAAATCAATCACCTCACATAACCCGGACCAACCCAGAGGGGACGGTGCTTTTGATTAATTACCGTAATTCAGTAAAGTAAATATTGACAACCGTCTGCATATACTATAGAATAACCGGAAATAGATAAGTAAATTCTATGAAGAGAACAGTAACTGTCATGTATCTAACAGCGAGCAGGAACAGAGTGAGAGTCCCGCAAGAGAGCAGGCAGCGAAGAGGAACTCCGAGAGGACATCCGAGCAACGCAAGGATGGTACGTTAACTGCGTTAAAGTATTTGAGTGGACTTAGGTCAATTTGAGTGGTACCGCGGATTTCAACCCGTCTCATTATAATATGAGGCGGGTTTTATAATGTAAAATTTCAAAATAAAACATATTGGAGATTATATGGAAAAATTAATTAAAATATTAAGCAAAGAAGTAGGCGATGCTTTTGAGAAATGCGGATATGAAGCTTCCCTTGGCAGCCTGACAGTATCAGACCGTCCCGACTTGTGTCAGTTTCAATGCAATGGAGCACTTTCGGCAGCTAAAAAATACAAAAAATCCCCTTTGCAAATTGCAGGCGAGGTTCTGGATAGGCTTAAGGGCAGCCAAAGCTTCAGGGATGTTTCTTCTGCAGGTCCCGGCTTCATCAATTTAAATATTAAGGACACTGTGCTGGCTGATTATCTGAATATGATGAACAGGGATGAGAAACTAGGATGTGACAAGGCAGATAATCCTATGACGATAATCGTTGATTACGGCGGAGCAAATGTTGCAAAGCCTCTGCACATAGGTCACATACGCGCCGCGGTCATAGGAGAGGCAATAAAAAGGATATCAAGATTTAATGGACACAAGGTTATAGGTGACGTTCATTTGGGAGACTGGGGATTGCAGATAGGAATGGTCATAACAGAGCTTAAAAGACGCATGCCCGGACTTCCCTACTTTGATGAAAATTACGACGGTGAATATCCTTCTGATGCTCCATTCACAATAAATGAGCTTGAAGAGATATATCCTGCGGCAAGTGCCTTCGCCAAAAATAACGAAGAGGCGATGGAAGAAGCAAGAAAAGCAACCTTTGAGCTTCAGGCAGGACGAAGAGGCTATGTGGCACTTTGGAAGCACATTTTAAATGTATCCGTAAAGGATTTAAAAAATGTATATGGTTCATTAAATGTGGAATTTGATTTATGGCTTGGAGAAAGTGACTGCGAGAAATACATCGATGAAATGGTTGCATATCTGAAGGAAAATAATTACACCTATGAAAGTCAGGGTGCATTGGTGGTGGATGTTTCCAAAGAAAGCGACTCCTCCGTAATACCTCCCGTTATGATATTAAAATCCGACAGATCATCATTGTACAGTACCACAGACATTGCTACCATATGGCAGAGGGTTGAGGACTATGATCCGGACATGATAATATACGTTGTTGATAAAAGACAGGAGCTGCATTTTGAGCAGGTTTTCAGATGCGTTAAAAAAACAGGGATTGCAGGAGAAAAGCTATCTTTAGAATTTATCGGTTTCGGAACAATGAACGGAAAGGACGGAAAGCCCTTTAAAACCAGAGCAGGCGGTGTTATGAGGCTGCAGGATCTAATTGAAACCATACAAAACAGTGTGCTTGATAAGCTGGATGCAAGCAAGGGTTTCAGTGAAGAAGAAATGAATGACATCGCAAGAAAGGTGGGACTGTCTGCATTGAAATACGGAGACTTATCCAACCAGGTGACGAAGGACTATGTGTTTGACATAGAAAAATTTTCATCCTTTGAAGGAAATACGGGACCATATATTTTATATACCATCGTTAGAATCAAATCTATTTTAAACAAGATACATTTAAATGAACAGCGCTCTGAATCAGATTTGATACAAAAGCCCTACAGTCAATGCGAGCTGGATTTGATGCTGAAGCTGTCAAAATTTAATGAAACCATAGAATACAGTTTTTTAACAAAAGCTCCGAATAAGCTGTGCGAATACATGTATGACCTATCCAATGTTTTCAATAAATTTTATCACAACAACAGAATTATAAGCGAAGAAAATCAGGAAAAGAAAAACTCATGGCTGTGTCTCAGCAGTCTGACAAAAAAGGTTCTGGAAACCTCCGTCGAGCTTCTCGGAATCGAGGTTCCCGACAGAATGTAAAAAAACGGATATGCCTTGATCTCTTACAGTTTAAGGCAATCCGTTTTTTTATTATACCTACGCTCCGTATCCTTACTCCACGCACCACTCCGGCAGTGAGCCTTTTATAGCCCACCATGAGCTTATTCTTTCGCCTGAAAAGCCTAATTTCCTGTATATGCTTGCTGCTTCGGGGTTGTCCGTATACAGGTAAATAAGCGAGTTGTCATAATGCTGTATGA
>JAFACY010000230.1 GCA_023425285.1 Bacillota bacterium | reverse complement strand
GCATTCGATGCAAGTTTTGAAAAAACTATCTTAGCAGTATTTCCGTTAAGATAAATATTACCCTCTGTATATATATCTGAAGTTTGCAATGGTATCGGTCCTACATTACCAAACTGTATCACTTCTGGAAATTTCAGCTCTATATAATCTCCTGCATTATGGAAATAATCATTCGATATTTCGTATTTGTAGTGAATAGTTACAGTAGCTCCATCAGGTATATCCAATACTGTATTACCATCATATCTTGAATCATAATACAAATTACTTCCATCCATAATTCGTATATATCCACCGTCTAACCATGTTACATAATCATTAATTTTTTCCTCTGCCCCATAAGCAAAATTCACCGGCATAATCAACTGAAATACCATAATGAACATTAATAAAATACTTATACCCCTCATTTTTTTTATCTTTTCCATTTGTTTTGTCCTCCTTCCGTTCAAAACTAATTTATATTTATTTAAAAGCTATGCTTTAAAATAACAAATTAATTTTGCACTATGTATTCAACATGATTTCAAATATACCCTTAGTTTTTGCCTTTAAACTTTTTTCGTCATATTGTTTTTATAATAATATCACATGCATGCGTTTTCAGATATGGAACAATTGTTACTTTGTTGGCATTCCGGGCGCATTCCGGGGACGGACCTTGAAATTCCTAATTTAAGTCCATCCCCGGAATGCCCTTATGTAACAGACCCAAAATAGACATTTAAGCAGGTTAAAAGTTTTAGATATTTTATTTTTTTATAATTTTTTAATTTCTAAGCAAAATAATAGCCGCTATTTTTAGCGGCCGAATAGTCATAGATCTTATTACCTTGATATTCGTCTCTTTGACATTGGTTGGGCATTCCGGAGACGTCAGGTTGAAAGTTGTAACAATGGATGCAAAGCTGAATACTATGGTAGTACAATATTTCATTGAGTAAAAATTTATACAAAAAAACAATGTATGAAACCATATGATTTTATGCATTTTCTCAAAGAAAGTTTCTTGAAAAAACATGGAGTTATGTTAAGCAAATTAACAAACCTCCTGAAAAATCTTTTTTCAATAATTAAAATTACGTTGAAATTATCACATTTGTTAAAATCAAAATACTTTGATAATAATCATGCAATATTTATGTATAAATGTATATATGCCCTACCTTGACAGGTAAAAATTAAGCAATTAACCATGTTTTCAATTTGGAATTAATCGTTTAATTTTTATTTCCGAAATAATTTATTCAATTTTTTATCAAAAGTACATACATCATATCCTAAAATCTTGTGATATGCAAAAAGCAGACAGTCTGTGGGGCATTTTAAGCTCCGTCCCCGGAATGCCCCAGGAATGCCCTAAATGCAGAATGCAGCATATAGGGGTACATTTTTTTTATTATCTTCAAACCCAAAATTTTTTGAGGACAATTTTACAGCATACGCCGGATTGTAAGTATCCATATAAATCTTCAGACTTTTAGCTCGTGTGTTATCTGCGCTCTTTACTTCAATGGGTATTATTTTTTCATTACACTGAATAATAAAATCAATTTCCGCACCACGGTCAGACTGCCAGTAATAAGTATTATATCCGTTAATTATAAGCTGGACATTTACATAATTTTCAGTCATTCCACCTTTAAAGTCGTTAAGCTCGTCAACCATATATATAATATCATTTGCCGCCAAATCTTTTTTTGCACAAAGCAGCCCTAAGTCAGAAACATAAATTTTAAATGAATCTATGTCACGATAATTTTCAAGAGGCTTCTTAATTTGCTCAACTCTATAAACCTGTGAAACGATCCCGGATAAGCTAAGCCACTCAATGGCGTTTTCAAATTCTGACGCTCTTCCACCTTTTTTTATTAATTTGTATTGAAATCTGGTGTTTTTCTTAGAAAGCTGGACTGTAATATTATCATATGTTAGCCGAGTCTTCTTAATTTCATTGAGATTATTATACTTGCTCATATCATTAAGATAGCTTGTTATAATTGTATCCTGCGTATGTCTTACAAGTATATAATCTTTTGTAGAAGCAAACTGCATTACACATTCCGGCATACCTCCCACAACAAGATATTGGCGATATATTTGCATTGCGATATCATGTAAAGCCGACGGCATTGGTTCATTAGTGTTAAAGCATTCTCTGATTCTTTTCACTAAGTCATATTCACCAAGCGCTAACATAAACTCTTCCATATCCATTGGATATAATGTTTTTATGTCAACCTTACCTACCGGAAAGGAAAATTTCGCTCTGTTTACAGCAACTCCAAGCAAACTGCCTGCAACAATAATGTGATATTCGGGTGCTCTCTCACAAAAGTATTTTAGAGAAGTCAAAGCTCTCTCACAAAGTTGGACTTCATCAAATACTATCAAAGTTTTCTCCTTTACAATAGTCTGCGCTGCTATATGTGACAGAATGGGAATTAAATATTCGGGACTTATATCTTCTTCAAAAGTGTCCGAGAGCTTAGGATTAGTTTCAAAATTAAAATATGCAACATTCTCATAGTTAGTACGTCCAAACTCCAGGATAGAATAAGTTTTTCCAACCTGTCTTGCACCCTGTAAAATCAATGGCTTGCGATATTTACTTTCCCTCCACGAGCTTAAAAAATCACTTATTTTTCTGTACATAGTCTGCCTCCATAAATATTTGTTTATATTATAATGCATATTCGTGTTATATTCAATAAGTTTATGATTAAAAATCGCATTATTTTACATGAATATTTTAAATTTTATTACATTATCCGACACGATAAGAGGGCAGGAGGATGTCAGAAACAAAGCGTATATCCACTCATGGATATACGCCTTGTTTATATTTTGTATTTTTCTCTGAATTCTTGTATCAGCTCTGAATTCCTGCCAAAGTCATTGAGCATTTCGTTGAATCTCGGATCAAGTGCTATGTAGCCGACATCTGCGGGTCTGTAGTCAAGCATGAGAAGATAAATTGCTTTTTTCAGCACCTCCATGGCTTCTTTGTATTGATGCTTTGCATAATAGGAGCATGATACAAAGAAATATACGTAGTGCAGTCTGTCGAATGAATTAACCTTATACTTCTTGTCAAGAAATTCATTCCCCTTTTCAATTACAGTATCAAACTCTCCATTAATATATTTCGCTCCAAGCAAATTAATAACTATTGTGGTAAAAAATTTTTCATCAATGTCAACATCTTTATTTTTCAGACAAGTGTTGTATGCGTTCTCTGCAGCTATCTGAGCATTGTGAATATCACCGGTTATAAAACAGCACGAACTAAATACCAAAGATGCACCTGCAATAAACATCTCATCTGTATATATTGGTTCCGCTTCTTTTAACAATTTTTTCAGTTTCTCTGATGTTTCATCATATTGTTTTTTCTCATAAAAGCTGTAATACAAACGGTTAAGCTTTATTTCCAAACTCCATGGCATTTTGCTGAAATCTGGCATTTTTTCAGCTTCATCTGTGATTCTATTGAGCTGCTCAAATTCAATATTTACCCTACGAGTATGAAATTCCTGTATTTTTTTGTAAACTGCTACAGGATCATCACAATTGAGATATGGATAAAATTTAAGCAAATCAACTCCTATCCTGTCTCCCAACATTTTTAGTATGGTTACCGATGGTGAGCGCTCTCCTCTTTCAATTAAATATATATGCTTTTCTGTACAGATATTTTCTGAAAGCTCCTTGCGGCTCATACCTGAAGCATGTCGGTAGTTTTCGATTATATTGCCTATGTGACTCATATCATCCTCTTTTACTGTTTTCAGCGGCCGAACCATCATAGAATTATACTTCTTTAGACTTCATGCTTTGCGTCCTTTTCTTTCGAAAAGTTTGCCAAATGTTTTTTAATCTACATGATGTTATAACATAAGAAAATTATAGTCAATCATTTTTTTGAATTTCTGCAAAAAATTTACAGAACGAGCAATTAATATGCTCGTTCTGTAATGTGTATTATTTTACCACTATGTTGTAGATTTTTCCTGCAACATAGATTTCTTTTATTATGCTTTTGCCTTCAAGATACTTATTGATACTTTCATCGCCTGTTGCTAATTTTCTTGCCGTCTCAACATCAGCATCCTTTGCAAGAACAATTTTTCCTCTTACCTTGCCGCTTATCTATACCGGCAGCTCGATTATATCGTCCACTGTTTTTTCTTCATCCCATGTTGGCCAGCCTGATTGGTTCAGCATGCCGCCAAATTTCATATCCTCCCATATTTCTTCTGTTACATGAGGAGCAACAGGGTTTAACAATGTTATGAAGGATTTAAATTCATCACGGGTTATATATCCGTCAGCGGTTATTTCATTTACGAAGCTCATCATTGCAGCGATAGCAGTATTGAACTTCATAGCTTCATAATCTTCTGTCACTTTTTTGAT
>JAFACY010000189.1 GCA_023425285.1 Bacillota bacterium | reverse complement strand
GAATATATATCACACGATGACAGATTTATTACTTCCGTTCTTCCATTGGGAGACGGACTGGCAGTTACATTGTTAAAATAAAGGAGAAAGCATGTTACCAAGACTATTAGCGCCTGCGGGCACTATGGATAAATTAATTATGGCAGTTGAATACGGAGCTGATGAAATATATTTTGCCGGCAAATCAATGGGAATGAGAGCAGGAGGCAGGAATTTTTCTCAGAAGGAACTGGAAGAAGGAATTGAATACTGCCATAAGCATGGAAAGAAATCAAACATAACCGTAAATATAGTTCCTCATAATGATGATTTGATAGGTATTGAAGAATATCTGAAATATTTGCGGAAAATAGGAGCGGATGCGCTTATAGTAGCTGATCCCGGACTGATTGATATTATAAAACAAACAGTTCCGGATATGAGGATTCATTTATCAACACAGGCAAACACAACAAATTATCACACTGCTAATTTCTGGTACAGACAGGGGGTTAACAGAATTGTTTTAGCTCGTGAGCTTACATTTAAGGAAATAGAGGACATAGTTAAAAATTCACCCAAGGACTTGGAATTTGAAGCGTTTGTGCACGGAGCAATGTGCATATCATATTCCGGCCGATGCCTGCTGAGCAGCTTCATGACAGGCAGATTTTCAAATAAAGGTGACTGTGCGCAGGCATGCAGATGGAAATATAATCTTGTTGAAGAAAAAAGACCGGGCGAATATTATCCCATAGAGGAAAATGATGAAGGGACGTTTATCATGAATTCCAAGGATATGTGCATGGTTGAGCATCTCGACAGATTTAAGGAAATAGGCATTAAGGCTTTAAAAATAGAAGGAAGAAATAAAAGTGAATACTATACGGCAATTGCCGTACGTTCCTACAGAAATGCTCTTGATGAGCTCGAAAAGCCACTCGAAGAAAGAAATACCGGCTATTGGAAGGAAGAACTTGAAAAATCATCACACAGAGATTTTTCGTATGGGTTCTATTTTGGAAATCCATACAAGGACGGACAGCTTTACACCTCGAGCAGCTATATAAGAACCTATGACGTTGTGGGAATCATAAGGTCATATGATAAGGAAACAAAGACGGCTCTTGTAGAGCAAAGAAATAAATTCAGCGAGGGAGATTTGCTGGAGTGCTTCGGTCCCAAGGGCAGACACTTTGAATTAACAGCAGTAAACATGCAGGATGAAGCCGGCAACAAAATAGATTCCGCGCCACATCCTCAGCAAATGATAAAAATACAAATGAACGAGGAAGTAGAACCATACTTCATCCTAAGAAAAAAAGTCGACTAAAATACAAGGGGAACGGTAAACTGACTGTGTTGCAATCAGCTTACTGTTCCTTTTATATAAATTAAGCAAACAAAATCTTTGAAGTTCAATGAAAAATATGGTAAAATACCTATGAATAGGTAGTGGCAGGGTATGGTTGACCCATCTCAAATGAAAGGAGGTAAAAATTCTTTCATAGGGTGGTGATGCTGATGATGTCTACATATGAGACTATAACGCTGATGCTTGCTTTTGCAATGCTGGTTGCGTTTATCATAAATGGACGAAAATAATTACCCTGCGCGCACAGGGTAATTATCAATTAATAGTTTTATCCTAATGGCAGCCAACCTTGGCTTGCTACCTATTCTTTATCTTATGTAAATTATATCCTAATTATTTATAAAAATCAATAAAATATTAATTTACATGAGAGATTTATAAAGATACAATAAAAACCCTTATAACATCAGAAAGGATAGTATTAATGGGTATAAAAAATTATTTTGTGTACTTTCCAGAGATAACATGTGTTATTATTCTTGTTTATTCAGTGATGTTTGTAATGGATAGGGCAATTTTCAAAGGAAGAATTTTTGAATTGGGAAGCGGAAAGGGATTTTCCAAAATGAAAAGGAAAGAGTGGTACCGCTTAATTACCGGGTCTTTTTTTCATGCAAACACATTTCATTTATTATGTAACGTAACTGCAATGTATTTTGTTGGTGGTATTTTAGAAAATAAAATTGGCAGTGGATACTTTTTGATAATTTACTTAGTTTGCAATATAGCTCAAAGTGTTGTATTTGCTAAAATGTTTGATAAAACTGACAATAGCTGCGGTGCATCTCCCGGAATCTATGGATTAATTGCATGTATTCTTATTCTGCATTTGATTAATCCAGATTTATTCCGCTTGCGCCTTGGTACATGGCCGGTAGATTATATAGTTGGATATTTCTTTTTAGGGAATTTAATCGGTGTAGATGCTTTGATCGCTCACTCACTTGGGTTTAGCTTTGGAATTGTGGTTAGTGTGATATTTATATATTTTAGTATTATTTTATAAAACACTTGAATTTTGCGACTTCGACTGTTTAAGAATCAAATTTTAAAGTAGTCGAAATATGATTTTGGAGGATATATGAAAAACAACATTAAATTAACAAAAGAAAAAAGAGAATACATGATTTCAGTCATAAAGAATTATTTTTTGAATGAAAGAGATGAGGAGTTAGGCGACTTAGCTTCAAGTATGATTTTAGATTTTTTCATAGATGAGTTAGCAACAGAATTTTATAATCAGGGTGTCCAAGATTCTTATGTATATATGAATGACAGGTGTGAAGATTTACTGTCTATTCAGAAATAAAGACATCAGACAGGGGAGACAGTCAGAGAGAACCGTACACGTTGAAAAGAAGGCGGTGTAAAAATGAGTTATGGCAACAAACTTTTCTATCGCAGGGATATATATAATTTAAAGGATACAGACGAACTTTTTTTTCGTGCAATTGTAGAAAATGTTAAGCACCATGCTGATAACTGTACGGATTATGAGAGGATATTGTCACAGCAGGGATTTTCAATTGAGGACCTGAAATCCATAGATGATATATACAAGATTCCGGTTATACCGACTTTGTTTTTGAAAAATCACACTCTTTATTCGTCACAGTCAAAGCATCTCATGTTCAAATCCACCACATCCGGCACAAGCGGCAAGGTCAGTGAGATGGCACTTGATTTGATATCCTCATGGCGCGGTCTCGGAATGATACTTGGAACATTTTTCACCCATAGGCTGCTTTCCTTGCGTCCTACAAATTATATAGTCTTAGGATATCAGCCTGCCAAGAGGAATAAGATGGGAGCGGTTAAGACTGCCTATGCGATTACGTATACTGCTCCTGCCATCCATAGAGAATATGCATTGAAGGATACGGGAACAGAATATGCTCTCAATATGGAAGGGATTAAAAACGCTCTTATCAAACATGAAAAAAGCGGACTGCCTGTGCGCTTCATGGGATTTCCCGCATACTTCATGTTTATGTTAAGAGAGCTCAAGGAATCCGGTATCAAGCTTCAGCTCCACCCAAAATCACTCATAATGTTAGCCGGAGGATGGAAGAGTTTTTTCACAGAGCAGGTTGATAAGGAAACATTGTACGACATGTCGGAGGAAATCCTGGGGCTTGGAGGAAGACACATAAGAGAGTTTTTCGGAGCAGTTGAACATCCCATTTCTTACTTTGACTGTCCCAATCATCATTTTCATGTCCCCATATATTCGAGAGTAATAATAAGAGATTTGAATATGAATCCTGTGGATTATGGTGTGCCCGGCATGTTAAATTTAATCACCCCCATGATGACCAGCATGCCGTTTACAAGCGTCATGACAGATGATCTGGCAATAATGCATCCCGGTGATGAATGCGGATGCGGCAACTCATCCCCGTATTTTGAAATTTTGGGACGTGTCGGACTTGCTGACATTAAAACATGTGCTGCAAGTGCTTCGGAATTGCTGGATATAAAGAAAGGCGGTGCAGAAGTATGAATTTAGTAAACGGTAAAATTCTTGATACAAAAGAATGTGATGATATATTGGAAAATCTTGAACAGCATATTCTGAACACTATGGCAAAGGGGAGTCTCAATGCGGAAACCGTGATATCGGCCTGTGACAAAGTGATTAGTAATCTTGATGAGGATGAATATTTAAGTGTTATCAGAGAACTGGGAATCGATGATGTTTTAGGCAGGATGTACATAGATGAATTTAAGCAGGCATTTTGCAGAGGAAGTCTGATGCATCGTATGAAGATGGAATTGAGCGACAATTTCTCTGAAATGTCTACCTACAATCCCATGCACAAGGACTTTACAGTAAGCAGTAAAATTATGCCATTAGGGGTGCTGCTGCATGTGGCAGCAGGAAATGCTGATGGATTGCCTGCATTCAGTGTGTTTGAGGGTCTGCTTACAGGAAATATAAATATTTTAAAACTGCCTGCTGCAGAGGGCGGCATATCTGTTCGTCTTCTGTCAGAGCTTATAAAGGCAGAGCCTGTTTTAGCCGAATATATTTACGTCTTTGATTATTCATCAAAGGATATAGAGCATATAGAGAGACTGATTTCCGTTACGGATGCGGTTATCGTATGGGGAGGAAAGGAAGCGGTGTCTGCTTTCAGAAAGATGATTCCCCCTAATATCAAGCTGATTGAATGGGGTCATAAGGTGAGCTTTGCATATGTTACGAGGCAGGGCATAACTGCGGAAGGGCTTGAAGGGCTTGCGAAAAACATTGTCGATACGGGACAGCTGTTGTGCAGCTCCATCCAGGGAATTTTTGTAGATACGGATGATATGGAAGAAGTATATGAGTTCTGCAATAGGTTTTTGCCTGTATTAAACAAAGAAATTGCCGGTCGTAAAGCAAAAGCAGGAATAGGCATACAGTCTCAGGTGGCATTGAAATTGTATGTGGAAGAGCTTGAGGGCATTTATAAAAACAATAAAATATTCAGGGGAGACAACTGCAGCCTGATTGCATATCCTGATAAAATGATGGATACATCCATTCAATTTGGCAATGCGTGGGTTAGACCCCTGCCACGGACAGAAATGCTTTCAGTCCTGCGTCCATATAAAAATTATCTCCAGACTGTCGGCATGCTTTGTGCATCCCATGAAGTGCAGCCCCTTACGGACATACTTTTCAAAACGGGAGTTGTCAGAGTGTGCAAAGGTGAAAATATGTCCATAGACTACATCGGCATGCCACACGACGGCGAATATGCCCTCAGGAGATACACAAAAATCGTACATGTTGAGAAATAAAAAGCCAGAGGGGACAGCATACCGTCCCCTCTGGCAGTTTTGTTATGTACCTACGTTTGATACGAGGGCATCGTATAATTTTTTCAATGCCTTTTTTTCTATTCTTGATACGTATGAACGGGAGATGCCGAGGAGCTTTGCTATTTCTCTCTGAGTTTTATGCTCCTGATTTCTTATTCCGTATCTCATTTCAATTATTGTCTTTTCCCTTTTCTGAAGTGTTTTATCCAATATTTCATCCAGTGCCTTTATTTTTTCTTCTTTGTCCAGTCTGCCTATTATTTCTTCGCCCTCGTATTTTATGATATCAATGAGGTATATATTATTTCCCTCCTTGTCGGTGCCCAAAGGACCTTGGAGAGAAATTTCTTTTTTCAGCTTCTTGTCACTTCTGATTGTCATAAGTACTTCGTTGTCGATGCACTTTGCAGCGTAAGTGGCAAGCCGTATTCCCTTGTTGTCATCGAATGTTGATACAGCTTTTATCAGACCAATCGTACCGATTGAAATCAAATCCTCCTGATCTATGCTGACAGTCTTATATTTTTTTATAACATGGGCAACCAATCTGAGGTTTCGTTCTATGAGAATATTACGTGCATCCATGTCTCCTTCCTTGGATTTGCGTATTAACTCAGATTCTTCTTCTTTGCCCAAGGGCTGTGGAAATGAACTTCCGTTAGTTATGTAGCCAAAAATAAAAATAGATAGTGGAAATAAAAGCTGTAATATATTTTCAATCAAAAAACCACCCCCCGGAGTTATACATTATATGCAGCATTTCAGGAAATTTGTTTGTACACTTTTAAACTTTGTAAAAATAATCATATGAGAAATGTTTTTAAATAATTTATTGGGAAATACATAAAATATGATAAAATTCGACTAACGACATGGGGATAGATATGCCCCATGTCGTTAATCCGTAACTACCTTCTGCCCATGTTGTTTCTCATATTGCTACGATATTGAAAATTATTGCTCATATTGTTTTGCTGAGTATTGTTCATGCCGTTGCAGTTCATACGCATCATCAAATCCATAAGCTGCTCGCAGGTTAACTGTTCAGGCATCATGGGCATGCCCGGCATCATGGGCATTTCCGGAGTTTGCGGCATCATTGGAGTTTGTGGAGTTTCGGGAGCAAGGGGCATCCCCGGCATACCAGGCATACTAGGCATACCATTTTGAGGTATGGGCATACCAGGCATTTCAGGCATTATAGGCATCTGAGGGAACGGAAATCCCGGGATACCCGGAAATAAATTCATATTTTCAAGTAAATCTGGTGTTATGGGCATTGCAGGCATGTTACCGTCCGGCAATTCTGTGTCGGGGAGCATGAAGTTTGAAACATGCGGATTGCAGCTGTAGGGCATTGAATCATAATGCGGCCAGTTATTTCTATTATTTGAATAAAACATATAATCCTCCATATATAAAATTTCTTACAATTAATATACGTATCAAAATCATATTAGTGAATTAAAATCATAAATGTTTCTTTACTAATTTAACAACATCATTTACAATATAAATACGATAATGGTTTTGGTCCAGAACAAGGAGATTAAGCTATGATAAATTTATTGCTCGTAACACATGGTAATTTTGGAAGAGAATTATTGAAAAGCTCAGAACTGATTATAGGAAATATAGAAAATGCAGAGAGTATATCCTTTGAATACGGCAACAGCTTCGAAACGCTTTTAAACAAGGTCGAAGAAGCGGTTGAAAGGCTGTCAAAGGATGATTTGATTGTTTTTACGGATATGTACGGCGGAAGTCCGTATAATGCTGTAGCGAGAGTATCCGGCAACAGGAGCTTTTATCATATAACAGGAATAAATTTTCCGTTGTTTATAGATATAGCCGTAAACAGGGATGCGTACAGCTTAGAGGATATAGCAGAAAAAATCATAAAGAACGGTAAAAAAAGCATAGTCTTCGTTAATGAGAAGTTTTTAGCTGATTAGTGGAGGAAGAATGAAAAATGTTGTTTTGACAAGGGTGGATGACCGCTTGCTGCACGGACAGGTGGTTGTATCCTGGATACCTTATCTTAAGGCAAATGAAGTGATTGTTGTCGACGATGAATTGGCACAGGATGAATTTATGTCACTTTTAATAAAAAATGCAGAGCCGGAAAATGTAAATGTATGTATATTTACGGTTGAAGAGGCGGCAGAGTATTTAAAGGGAGAGGACACTGGCTCCCGTATTTTGATTTTGGTTAAAAATATTGAGTACATAAAAAGACTTTTGGAGTTAAATACAGAACTGAATAAAATCAATGTAGGAAACCTTGGAAGCAATGAAAAAAGGAAAAAGTTTCACAACTCTGTTTATTTAAGTGAGGAGGAGTACAATGTGCTCAGCAGTATTTCGGAAAAAACAGAGGTTGAAATAAGAATGCTGCCGAGGGATAAAGAAATTAAATTTGACAAGGTAGACAGATGAGCTTTTCAGAGTACTTTTTAATCAGCATATTATATTTCTGGGGAAGCAGTACGGCAATGTCCTTTGGAGTTGGATACTTTACGGTTTACAGACCGGTAATATCAGGACTGCTGACAGGTCTTATTTTGGGAGATATGTCAACCGGCATGGCAGCAGGTGCGGTTGTCAATTTAGTCTACATGAATTTTGTATCAACCGGAGGCTCTCTTAAGGGAGATCAGATGCTTACCGCGATTATTTCCGCTGTGGCTGCCATAACTTTAAAATTAAATATAATAGAATCCGCAGCGATTGCGTATCCCTTTGGTTTATTGGGAATCTTAATCTGGAAATATCGTCTGAACATTAATTCTATATTTGCAAGAAAATTTGAAAAAGAATATGAAAAGGGCAATAATCCCGAAATAAATTTATACAATGGATTTCTGCCACAGCTTTTGTTATACATCATGAGCACGGCTGTAATTATAACAGCTCTTTTTATTATGAATTTAATTGCAGCATATTTGGCAGGACTGAGCAAAATATTATTTATTATTGGATTTGCATTAGTTATATATACTTCATGCTCATTGATTTTAAAGCTGAAAGACAAGAAGTTTATTTTAATTTTTACGGGAGCAATTATAGTTACGCTGTTTTTTAATATCCCGTCTTATTTAATAGTTATTGTATCCTTATTGTTTTTGTTTTTATGCAGTGACAGGAATCTGATAAAATCAGATTATGAAGTGCGTGATACAAAGATTTTAAATAAAACTGATTTAGTTTATTCGTGGGCTATCTGGGCTAATTACTCTCATTCGTGCTACAGCTTTGAACGGATGCAGGGGCTGGCTTTTGCCCACAGCATGAAAAATATATTTAAAAGGCTTTACAGCTCCAAGGATGATGTAATAAAGGGCATACACAGGCACAGCGATTTTTTCAATACAGAGCCTAACATAGGAACTCCTATAATAGGATATATCATTTCACAGGAGGAGCAGGCGGTACTGAACAAAGAAGAAGGCTCCGATATAGGATTTGTAAAAAAAGGGATGATGGGAATAGCGGCAGGCTTGGGCGATTCATTTACTCAGGTTGTACTGACACCATTGTTCATTTCATTGTCGGTAGTGCTGTGCACAGACGGATATTATTTTTTAGCTGTCATACCCGTCTTGATTCTTGCTTCATTGATTTTGATTATTTCATATACTGGCTTTATGAAGGGCTATTACCGGGGCAGAGAAAGCCTGATTGAAAGAGTCAGCATAGTTAAAAACAGTAAAGTCAAGTTGTATTTCCCGTATATTTTTTCAGGTATACTGGGAGTTTCATTAGGAAAGCTAATATTGTCAAATTATATTTATTTTTTAAGATAAGTACAAAGGATAAGAGGAAATTAAAATGACAAACAGAAAAGTGGGAATAATGGGCGGTTCATTTAATCCCATTCATCACGGACATTTAGTTGTTGCCAACGAGGTATTAAACATATATAATTTTGATGAAATTATTTTTGTTCCTGCGGGGATACCGCCTCATAAAAACGGATTAAAAACAAATCCGTGGGACAGATATATGATGGTACAAATTGCAACCGTGTCAAATGACAGATTTACGGTTTCTGATATAGAAATCAAAAGAACAGGAAAAAGCTATACTCTGGATACCTTGATACAGTTTCGTGAAATGTATCCTGATACGGAATTTTACTTTATAACAGGTATGGATGCGGTTATTGATCTTCCTAACTGGCATGAGCCGGATAAGCTTTTAAAGCTGTGTAAATTTATTGCCGTTTCAAGACCCGGAATTGACAAGGATGTTATTGAAAATAAAATAAAGGAAATAAAGGATACGCTGAACGGGCACATAGAGCTTATGCAGGTGCCCATGCTTCAGATTTCCTCAACCGATATAAGAGAAAGAATTAAAAATGGTGTTTCCGCAAAGTATTTGCTGCCGGAGACCGTGGAGCAATACATAATAAAGAACAAGCTGTACAGGTGAAAGATGGATTTAAATGAATTAATGGTTAAACTGAAAGACAATTTAAGTCCCAAGCTGTTCAGGCATTGCATCGGAACGATGGAGGAGGCGGAAAGACTAAGCCTGCACTACTGCGTTGATGTTGACAAGGCAATGACGGCAGGGCTTCTGCATGACTGCGGCAAAATCGAAAAGGGAAGGGACAATCTGACTCATGCGGGAACAAGTGCAATTCTCGCCAAAGAAGTTTATAATGTGCATGATGAGGATATAATAAATGCAATCAGGCATCACACAACGGGCAGAGAAAATATGAGTACATTGGAAAAAATAATCTACATTGCAGATAAAATAGAACCAAACAGACATTATGAGGGTGTAGATGAGCTCAGGAAAATTGCCTATGAGGATCTGGATGCGGCAATTATACTATCCCTGGAGAATACAATAGAGTATATAAAAAATATGGATATGGTACTTGACTGCCAATCGTTAAATACATTAAAATTTTTGAAGGAGAAAAGATGATAAATAAGAATATTGAGGTTATACTCAAAGCATGTGATAATAAAAAAGCATACAATTTTACCGTTCTTGACGTATCTAAAACCAGCTCTATAACAGATTATTTCATTATAGTGAGCGGTAATAACGAAAGACAGACAGTGGCAATTGCCGATGAGGTATTAGCAAAGTGTGCTCAGGAGGGAATTGACTTTTATTACAAGGAAGGCTTTGATACGGGAAGATGGATATTGTTAGAAACAGATGACATAATTGTTCATATTTTTCACAGAGATGAAAGAGAAGTTTATGACCTTGAATCACTGTGGTATGATAATAATTCAATAGATGTTGAGCAATATGGTATAACAAATTGGAAATAGGAGGTTATTATGGCTAATAAAGTAGTACAGACAAGTAACGCACCGGCAGCGGTGGGTCCATATTCACAAGGGATAAAAGCCGGTAATACTATTTATGTATCAGGTCAGCTGCCGATTAATCCGGCAACAGGGGAGCTTTATACAGGCGGGGATATCAAAGAAGAAACAAGACTTTCTTTGATGAACGTCAAAGCTATATTGGAGGAAGCAGGAGCATCCCTGAAGGATGTTGTTAAATGTACGGTGTTTATTAAGGACATGAATCAATTTGGATTAATAAACGAAATGTACAGTGAAGTGTTCGGCGATACAAAGCCGGCAAGAGTTTGCGTTGAGGTTGCAAGATTACCTAAGGATGCTAATGTTGAAATTGATGCTATAGCAGTTGTATAAAAAATATCCTCCGTTCATGCGGAGGATATTTTTTTAATTATTGTATCTGCTCTTTCTTTTTTTTCTGATTAATTTAATCCTGATATCATTGTAGATTTTTAGCACAGCTAATATTGCAATTATTATAGCGGCAAATTTCAATATATTCTTAATGATTGTAAAAAAGAAATTACCGCTTGAATTTTCTGTCAACGTACTTTTTACGGGGGTAGGAGTTATGAGATTAACGGTTCCTATCACCTTGCCGTCTGATTTGTATTCTATTTTACCGACCACATCATTTTTCTTTAAAGGTAAATTGATATCATCGATAATAACCTTTGATTCTATTTTACTTTTTGAGTCCTTTTTAACTAATGCCGTGAAATCACTTTCTGCTATTGCTGAAACTTCCTTGCTGTCTCCGTTTTTAATCTCTATATTCTGTATAAACGTATTTTTACTGACCAATGTAGCACTTTCAAACTCTCTGAAGCCGTAGTTAAAGAGGTTGTGAGCGTCCTGATACATTTCAAGTGATACACCGTTCATAATAACGGCTATTAAATCCGTGCCGTCCTTACTTGCACTGGCAACCAATGTGTTGCCTGCTTCGGGAGTGTAACCTGTTTTGATGCCTGTCGCATATTCGTATGTAGGATCAATGTACGTACCGTCTACAAATATCTGATTATAGCTCGTATTATGTATCAGCCTGTTTAAGTTGACAAAATATCTTGTTTCGCTTTTTTTGTTAGTAGGAGGTATTTCATATCTATCGGTTCCTACTATTTCTCTGAATGTTTCATTTTGCATTGCATATTTGGCAATCAGAGCGAGATCCGCAGCCGTTGTGTAGTGATCAGGATCATGTAAGCCGTGGGGATTTGCAAAATGCGTATTGTATGCACCTAGCTCCTTTGCCCTGTCATTCATAATCTTAACAAATTTTTCTTCACTTCCGCCATAGTGCTTTGCCAGTGCCAATGCAGCATCATTTGCCGAAGGAAGCATCACTGCGTACAATAAATCCTTAAGCGTTAATATTTCTCCCTCTTCCAAAGCAATGTGACTTCCTGCTATTTCATGAGGAGTATCATCATCAATTGTAATGACATCGGACAAGTTACCCACTTCTATCACAAGGATTGCCGTCATAATTTTTGTCAGGCTGGCAGGATACATTTTTTGGTTCGCTTTGTTCTCGTATAATATTGTACCCGTCTTTACATCTATCAGAATTGATGTCTGGCAGATGGTACCGGGGGCAGCATAAGCAGCCGATACATTTAATAAAAATACAGAAATCAATAACAGAAAGCAAATAACTTTTTTTATCATCTGCAAACTCCTTATTTATACAAATCAAATAATAGTATAGCAGAATTATGTGCTTTTGTAATTATAAATTTTGAATTTTTGCAAAATTTTAAGATTCTATGATTCGGAAGCTGACAAAGGATGCAATCATGCTGAGAAAAACACTGCCAAACCATATGGGTATATAGCTTCCGGTTGTCAGGATGCTCACCCCTCCGAGCCACGCGCTGAAAAAGCTTCCCACCTGGTGAAATAAAAATACAATTCCAAACAGTGTTGCCAGCTTTGCGGCACCAAATGTGCGGCTGACAATGCCGGATGTTGGAGGTACGGTGGAGCTTCCGGTCAAACCTAAAAATATAATAAATACAAATATTGAAAGAGGTGTTTTAGGAGCGATAAAAAACAAAAGAATAATTACAGATCTCGAGCCGTAAAGAAATCCCAGTACATTTTTCATTTGTATTCTGCTGCAGGCCGCACCGCTTAATATGCTGCCTGTAATTGCAGCTATACCGTAAATAGAAAATGCATATGCCGCTGTTTTCTCCGAAAGACCGTAGGTTGTAATCTGTGTGTACAGATGCGTTTCAATTATCGCCATATGGAATCCGCATGTGAAGAAGCCTATCATCAGGAATTGATACGTACGGCTGCGGACTGCATCAAGAAAAAGTAACTTCAAAGATGTATCAGATTTTGAAGCCGGTGAGTCCGCTTTGTTTTGCGGGTCAGCTCCCTTTGGTCTGCACAGCCACAGAGATACGGGAAGTAGTATAAGCGTCGGTACACTTAAGAAAAACATAGCTCCCATTAACCCTCCGGAGGCAATCAAAGCCTGTATGGCAGGAGAAAGTATGATATTACCTATACCGCTGCTTGCGCTGACGAAGCCGGAAACGGTTGACGCGCTGTTGCCCGGAAGCCTTGGCGTAATTGCACCCATAATAATTCCAAATGACATCGCGCCTGTACCGGCAGGAAGCATTATACCTAAAAATAGCATCAGCATCCAGGCAGAACGACAGGACGGGATAATCAGAAGTCCTGTAACCATGAGAAGAATACCGCAGCACATTACGAAAAGATTGGATTTTTTAAGTGCAATGATGCCGAATACGGGCTGTGCAATACCGAACACAAGCTGGGCAACAGCCAGCACGAAGCTGACAGAAGAATAGGGAAGCCCGCTGCTTTCGGATATGGCATTGAGCATAACACCGTAGTTGCTTCGTATTCCTCCTCCAAGACCATAAAGCATACATGCGGCTATGGTTACCAGCAAAATAGAAGTCAGATTGTTTTTCCTTATAGTGGACATAATTTTGTTACTCCTTCTTAATAGTTAAAATATCAGGTCTTTATAAAAAGCAGATATTGCTCATCTCAATTCGCTTGCATTTTTATAACGCATGTCCTATAATAACATCAAATAAATATTCAATCAAATAGAATTATTTAAATTCTTAATTCGATAATAATGAACGGAGATATATAATGGAATTAAAATATCTGCAAACCTTTAAGACGATATTGGAAACAGGTAGCTTTATAGGTGCAGCAAGAAAACTGAGCTACACACAATCCACCGTTACGTTCCAGATACAGCAGTTAGAAAATGAACTGTCTGTAAAGCTGTTTGAAAAAATAGGCAGGAGGATGGTACTTACACAAGTAGGCAGGGATATACTACCCTATGTGGATACCATTTTACAAAATGTCGGGCAGTTAAAAAACTACGGAAAAAATGAGATGGATCTCAGGGGAGAACTGCATGTAGCGATGCCTGAAAGCCTTCTCACATACAAAATGCAGCCTGTCATACAAGCATTCAGAGCTCATGCTCCCAATGTCAGAATGTCTCTGCGGACATTAAACTGTTATACCATCAGGGAACAAGTTGTTAACGGTCATGTTGACATGGGTATTCATTACGATGTAGGAGGATATGGTACGTCCATGATTATAGACAAGCTGGATGATTATTCTCTGGTTCTGATTGCCAGCCCTGAACTTAAGGATTCAGACTGCGATTTTATTACACATAATCAGAGAAAGGATGTATGCCTGCTCATAAATGACCGTGAAAGCATTTATCATAAAATGTTTGACGGATATTTGAGAGATACAAACATAGTTCTTGACGGAATCATGGAGGTGGGAAGTATTGAAGCAATCAAAAGAAGTGTTGTCAGCAACTTAGGTGTTGCGTTCCTTCCACGCTTCGTGGTTCATGAGGAATTGGAACAAGGTATTGTAAAGGAAATAAAAACACAGATGAACAATAAAATAATTACAGCAGTTTGTATTCATCACAAAAACAAATGGATTACCCCCGCGATGGAATTGTTTATACGCCTCAGCAGGCAGTATTTGTCAACAGAGGATGCTATAGTATAGAGTTCATCGCAATATATTCAATTATATAATGCGCATAGAAAAGGAGGTCAATATGCCATATAATTCCTTTGAAAATTATCCGATGAGCTGGAAGCCCCAAAGGTCGGAAACTAACAAGCCTTTGTATATTGCTATTGCAGAACGATTAGAGGCAGATATTAACAAGGGTGTATTATTGCCCGGAACTAAACTTCCTCCATATAGAGAAATAGCAGATTATCTGGATGTAAATGTAAGCACAATAACGAGAGCATTTAAAGTATGTAAGCAAAAGGGACTTTTAAGTGGCACTGTAGGCAGCGGTACGTTTGTTTCTTATGATATATCTACAGATAATAACATGACACGAAAGCTAGATCCTTCTTTTATTGCAGAAATGGGTCCCATTTTTCCAAGAACCAATGTAACCGATGATGTTATTATCATGTTAAAAAAGATGATTACAGAAACTGATTTTGGCAACCTGCTTCAATACAGTAATTCAGAAAGCAATACTTGGCAGAAAGAAGCAGCTGTAAAGTTAATCGGTAAAGCAGGGTATGATACTACAGCAGAGCATCTTATACCG
>JAFACY010000042.1 GCA_023425285.1 Bacillota bacterium | reverse complement strand
ATTCAGATTCCAAAATGGAGTTTCAGCCGCCAGGCGAGCTGCCCATGAATGGCATTTATTATGAAACAGAAGGCTTTGAGCAGGGCAACGCACCTAAAATTGGTGTGATTTTTTTCAGGAATTATTTTATCAACGGTGACCATTCCTATGTGGATGCTCTGATTCAGTCAGTTGAGGCAGCGGCTGCAAGTGTGCGTGTTGTTTATCTGTCCACTACGAAAAGCGACCAGTTGGATAATAAATCGGTTGATGAGGTGCTGAAAACATACTTTACGGATGGAGAAGGGAACGCATCCATAGATGTGTTGATTTCTCTTATCATGTTTTCTAACGGTGGCTCGGACAGCCGTTTCCTCCGCGCAATAGATGTGCCTGTGCTGCAGGGGCTGATGATTACGGACAATTTTAATATATGGGATAAGGAAGTATACGGTCTCACCCCGTCTTCGTTGACGATTAACGTAGCATTGCCTGAGATGGACGGTGTTATAATAGCGCTGCCCATAGCAACAAAGGAATACAGAAAAGATCCGGAAACGGGTTTTGAGCTTGTTTCCTATTGCCCTGTCAAGGAGCGTGTTGATAAGATGGCAATGCTGGCTGTCCAACATTCAAAGCTCAGACACACGGATAATGGTGAAAAGAAAATTGCAATTATTATGCACAATTATCCTCCCAAAAATGAAACCATCGGATGCGCCTTCGGTCTTGATACACAGCAAAGTATAATTGAAATCCTCATAAACCTCAAAGACAGAGGCTACAAGGTGGATACGTTATATGAAAATATGCAGGAGCTCATGGAGGATGTTTTCCGTCACTGCACCAATGATGAAAAATGGTACACAGAAGCTCAGCTTAATGCAACAATCCGCATGGCAGAAGACGATTACAAACCACATTATGCAAAGTTAAATGTATCTGTGAGAGAAAAGATTGAATCCTATTGGGGAGAACCGGCAGGAGAGTGTATGACATGTGAGTACGACAGAAATAAAAAGTCTCTTTTAATACCCGGAGTGATTAACGGCAACATATTTATAGGGATACAGCCTCAGAGAAATCAGGCGATGGATTCAAGCTCAGCATATCACAGTCCTGATTTGCCCATGGGACATCATTATTACGCCTACTATCAGTGGATTAAACACAGCTTCGGAGCCAATGCGGTTATTCATATGGGCAAGCACGGCTCACTGGAATGGCTTCCCGGAAAAGCGGTGGCGTTGTCAAACAAATGTCATCCGGACTGTGCAATAGATACTCTGCCTAATTTTTATCCGTATATTATCAATAATCCCGGTGAGGGCACACAGGCAAAAAGAAGAAGCAACGCATGCCTCATAGGGCATCTGGAGCCGCCTATGAGAGAAGCTGAGCTTTATGATGCCTTTGAAAGATTAAGTTCCTTAATCAACGAATATATGGACAATGTACAATACAACAGAGAAATAAGTGAAGCCTTTAAGAATGAACTGAACAATTCATTTGAGGAGACGGGGCTTGTACTGGATTTTGGGGATGTTGAGTCAATTGATGACAGGGTGTCAGAAGCACACAACTATCTTGAAGAGATGAAGGAAACACTCATAAATAACGGGCTCCATATATTGGGAAAGCATCCTGAAGGGCAGGATCTTACAGACTTTGTGGGAGCATTGACACGGGTTGCCTCAGAGGAACATCCTTCCTTGAGAGAAGCAGTTGCGGAGGCTCTCGGATATGATTTGGAGCAGCTGATGAAGAAGCGTGCGGAAGGTACATTGGCTGAGAAACAGCTTGTATCTGATGCCTTTGCTTTAATAAAAGAATCACAGGAAGAACTGATTCGCTGCTGCATTGACGGAAGCCCCTATCCGCAGCTTATTTACAAATCGCAGAAGCTGGAAGACGCCGCAAATTATATCAGGGAGGTAATATTTCCGAAATTAGTTCAGACAAGTGACGAAATAACAAATCTGATGGAGGGACTGAACGGAAAATTTGTTCCGACCGGACCATCGGGTGCGCCCACAAGGGGTCAGACTGAGATTCTGCCTACGGGACGAAATTTTTACACTCTGAATCCGAATATAATTCCTACACAAAGTGCATGGAAAACAGGCACAGCACTGGCAGACATGCTTGTTGAACGATATAGAAGAGAGAATGGAGGCAGACATCCGGAAAATATAGGCGTAGCTCTCTTCGGAAGCCCGACCATACGCACAAAGGGAGAAGAGGTTGCACAAATTTTGTCTCTGATTGGTGCGAGGACTGTATGGCAAAGAGGAGGAAACAATGTTATGTCCTTTGAACCGGTTGATTACAGCGAGCTTAAACGCCCAAGGATAGATGTCACCATGCGTATTACGGGATTTTTCAGGGACGCCTTTCCGAATATAGTGGAAAAGCTGGATAATGTAATCTGCCGTATTGCCAGACTTGATGAGCCTGAGGAGATGAACTTCATAAAAAAACATATCAATGAGGAAGTACAGGAAAATATCCGGTCCGGCATAACAGAAGATGAAGCCTTCAGAACCTGCAGCTATCGTATTTTCAGCGCAAAGCCAGGTGCGTACGGGACGGGAGTCAACACGCTGATTAACGGAAAGGACTGGAAGAATAAAAATGATATAGCTGCAATGTATGCCGAATTCGGCGGATATGCCTACGGTAACAAGGTGTTTGGCGAAAAGGAAACGGCGGGCTTTAAAAAGAGATTATCGGTACTTGATGCGGCTGTAAAAACCATAGATACGAAGGAAACGGATGTAATTGCCAATGATGATAACTATTCATACCTTGGGGGTATGCTGGCAGCTTCGGAGGTTCTGGGAGGAAGGAGTATAACAGGTTATGTAGGCGATTCTTCAAACCCGCAATTTTTAAATCTCAGGAGCGTTCAGGAGGAAACAAGGTTTGTCATCAGGACGAAGCTTTTAAATCCGAGATGGCACAATGCACTTAAGAAACACGGCTTCAAAGGTGCTACAGATCTTTCAAGCACCATAGACTATGTATTCGGATGGGATGCAACCACCGAGGTAATAGATGACTTAACGTATCAGAAGATAACGGAGTCATTTATCGAAAATGAGGACTACAATCAATGGCTGAAGGATGCCAATCCATGGGCGGCACAAAATATAATAGAAAGGCTTCTGGAAGCAATAGACAGAGGCCTCTGGCAGGCTGATGATGAGCAGCGTCAAAAGCTCATAAGGCATTATCTCGACAATGAAGCAGACTTGGAATCAAAAAGCTGATAAAAAACTCCGAATCATACGGATATAGTTATCCGATTGATTCGGGGCTTTTTTATTTATATTATTCTCTACATGGTCCCGACTGCAAAGCCTTCGACCTTCAGAGCTTTTTTGTATCTTTTCAGGAAGCTGTTGAAGCCCTCTGTTTCATCTTTTACAGGTAAGCATACCTTTGAATCGGTGTCTGCAAAGATTTTTTCGTTTAAATATTGTTCCAGAGATTGATTTTGCTCCTTGCGGACCATATATTCAGCCAATATTGCCATGCCCCATGCTCCGCCTTCGCCTGCGGTGCCGGTAACCTCTACGGGTGTATCAAGGGCACTTGCAAGCATTTGTTGAGCAACATTTTCCACCTTGAACAATCCGCCGTGTCCGAGAAGCTTTTTGAGTTTTATTTTCTCCTCGTTAAACAACAGGTCCAATCCGATTTTAACGGTTGCAAAGCTGGAATAAATATGTGTTCTCATAAAATTGGAAAGGTTAAACTGACTGTCTGCCTTTCTGATAAACAACGGAGCACCGTCTGCAATGTTAACAACAGGCTCACC
>JAFACY010000033.1 GCA_023425285.1 Bacillota bacterium | reverse complement strand
AAAATTGACAGCAGCATGAGCATCATGGATGAAATGCTGAATATTTTTAGTGATGTTATAAAAATAGAACAGGAGCTCAGCCTTCTGTCACATAAAATAAGCGATTTTACGGAAAATGACAATCAGGATGAGCTCGAAGCTTTAATGCGCACATATGCCAAGCTGAGTGAACAATTTGAAGAATCCGACGGCTACGGATTTAAAAGCCTTATACGTGGAGTTCTTAAGGGTCTGGGGTTTTCCGAAAGTGAATTTGATAAGCCCATCAACCTTTTAAGCGGCGGTCAGAAGAGCAGAGTTATGCTCGCAAGACTATTACTGGAAAAAGCAGATATATTGCTGCTTGATGAGCCTACAAACCATTTGGATATCGACGCAATTTCATGGCTGGAAAAGTATATAAAAAGCTTTGGCGGCGCAGCCATAATCATATCTCACGACAGATACTTCCTGGACAACACAGTTGACAGAATACTTCTTTTGGAAAATAAAAAATTAAGCTCGTACAACGGTAATTATACCGAGTTCATGAAAAAAAGAAAGCAGGAGCTTGAGCTGAAAATGAAGCAGTATGATGAATATGAAAGAGAAATCGAAAAGCAGGAGGAAATGATACGACGCCTCCATGCTTACGGCAGTAAACGAAATATACGCCAGGCATTCAGCAGGCAGAAAGCACTCGACAAAATTAAAAAGATGGATCGTCCTCAGACTGATGCCAAAAAGGTCAAGCTGCATTTTACTCCCAAGGTTAAAAGCGGAAAAGATGTGTTAAAGGTTGAAAACTTATCTGTAAGCTACGATGAATACAATGTTTTTAAAAATGTAAATATGAACATTTACAAGGGTGACAGAGCCGGTATAATCGGTCCCAACGGAATAGGAAAATCAACGCTTTTAAAAGTTGTGGCAAATAAGCTGCATAATTTTGACGGCTCCATTGAAACGGGACACTATGTGAACACAGGCTATTACGATCAGGAACAAACAAGTCTCGATGATGAAAATACGGTTATAGATGAAATATGGGACATCAATCCCGATTTGAATTATTATGATATACGTACAATGCTGGCTCAATTCTTATTTACCGGAGATGATTTATATAAAATAATAGGGGATCTGAGCGGCGGAGAAAAAAGTCGGTTGTCATTATTGAAGCTGATGACGTCAAATTCTAATTTTTTATTGATGGATGAGCCCACAAATCATCTGGACATAGACTCAAAGGAAATGCTGGAGGATGCACTTTTAAATTATGACGGTACGATCCTGGTCGTTTCCCACGACAGATATTTTCTTAATAAAATAGCAAACAATATTTATGATATGTCCTCCGAAGGAGTTTTCCAGTACTTAGGCAATTACGATTATTATTTGCAGAAAAAGGCAGAGCTTGAAGAAAACGACGATGAAATAATTGAAACAAAGACTAAGACACAATTAAATGCGGAAAAGAAAAAGGAACGGGAACAGATAAGAGACAGGCAAAAGCGGGAAAAATCAATCAAGAAGCTTGAAGAAATGATAGAAATGCATGAAAATAAAATATCTGAATTAGAACTTGCATTATGTCAACCTTCGACATACGATGACAATGTTTTAGTTATGAGCATAAATGAAAAAATAAACATACTCAAAAATGAACTGGAGCAATATTATAATGAATGGACAGAAATTTTAGATAATAAATAAAAAGTTATCCACCCTTTGTTGAAAAGGTGTGGATAACTCAACACTGCAATATCAGTATCAACAGCTTTATCCACAGCTGTTGATACTTTTTTTAATGTTTACTGTTAATTAATCTGCAAGTTTTAGATTTGGAATTGCATTTAACGACAATTCCGAAAATTCTTCTTTTAAATATTTATAATATGCCGCGCATCCTATCATAGCTGCATTATCTGTACACAATATTGGTGACGGTTTTAAAAATACATAGTTATTCTTTTTGCATTCATTTTCGAGTGCTTCTCTCAAGCTGCTGTTTGATGCAACTCCTCCTGCAAGCGCAACGACTTTGCAGTCTTTCAGCCTTGCTGCCTTCATGGTTTTCATAACAAGCACGTCTGTCACTGCCTGCTGAAAGCTTGCAGCCACATCCTCAACTATGATTTCCTCGTTTTTCTGCTGCTTGTTATGAATATAATTCAGTACTGCCGATTTTAAACCGCTGAAGCTGAAGTCCAAAGTGTCATCATTTATAACAGCTCTGGGAAAATTAATCGCCGCCGGGTTTCCTTCTCTTGCTTTTTTTTCTATTAAGGGTCCTCCGGGATATCCCAGTCCGATGGCTCTGGCAACCTTGTCAAAGGCCTCTCCTGCCGCATCATCCCTTGTTTTCCCCATAATTTCATATTTGCCGTAATCACCGACATAAACCAGATGAGTGTGTCCTCCGGATGCCACCAGGCACACAAACGGCGGCTCAAGCTCTTTATTTTCTATAAAATTGGCACATATGTGTCCTTCTATGTGATTTACACCTATCAACGGTTTGTTCCATGCATAGGACAGTCCCTTGGCATAGTTAACACCTACCAGCAGCGCTCCCACCAGTCCCGGACCGTAGGTAACCGCAACGGCATCTATCTGATTGCAGTCCACATTTGCTTTTTCCATTGCTTCATTGACCACATCGCTTATATTTTCTATATGCTTTCTGGATGCAACCTCGGGAACTACTCCGCCGTACTGCTTATGTATTTCTATTTGAGATGATATTATATTTGAAAGAACATTTCTTCCGTTTTCCACAATTGAACATGCTGTTTCATCACATGAAGATTCTATGGCAAGTATCAATACATTATCCTTCATAATTTCCTCCTGTACAATCGTACTGATTATACAGCAAAAATTTGCTTAATGCAAATTTTTGTCTATCCAGATGGTGCACCAATTCATTAAATTATATCCTTCAAAATAAAAATATGATAATTATACAATAAGGACTGTTTCAAAATGAATTTTGAGACAGTCCCTTTACATTTTTTTCAACCGCAAATCCAAAGATCCTTAGTCGAGAGTTATTTTAGATTTTTTGTTTGTTCTCCATACATGGAGTCCTAATGCCAGACCGATTACTCCATAAACCATGAAGGTTCTGAAATATTCTCCGAGCAGTGCGTTTCCGAATACTGATTTACCTATTTCAGGCGACATGATAAACATGGAGTTGAACAGCAATGTACCCAATATAGCATGTCTGATATTAGCTCTCTGAGTGGATGCTCCTCCAACCAGCAGACACGCAACCGAGAACATACCTATTTGCGTATGTGCTCCATAGGTGTTCAGTGTACCCATGTTCTGCAGATACATAATCTGACCCCATGCTGCCAGAACTGTTGAAGTCATTGTAGCTATCAGCCTTGTTCTGTCAACATTTACTCCTGAAACCTCAGCTATATGCTGACTTTGACCAACACTTCTGAAATCCTGACCAAGCTTGGTAGTGAGGATTTTTTCACTGAATATACACAGTCCTATAATCAGAAGACCCGTTATTACAGGAACCTTCCTTACCATCATTAATGATGATTTTGTGGTAATGGCATGCACACTCACCGCTATCAATACCAGACATATTGCCACATTTACATAAGTCATCATTTTGTTGCCCTTAGTAAAGGTAGGCTTCTTGTTGTTCCTTACATATCTGATAACCTGGAGCAGCAATATGGCTGCAGCAACTGCCAGTACCGCCCACATAAACGGCATCTCAAGGATGTTGTCAAGGGCATACTTAAGCCCGCCCTCTTTAACCGGTACTAAGTCAACTGTCATTCTTATACCTACACCGTCAGGCTTAATCATAGGGTGAGTTTTAGGAACCTTAATTATAACTCCCACTGCGAAAAGGAATAGAAACTGGTAAAGACCATTGGCAAAATAACCTACTATCAAGCTGGCTATCATTTCCTGTCCTCTCGTTTTGTTATACAATATACCTGTAAAATATCCGAACAATGCTGCTATAGGGAATGCAATCAAAAATGTAAGAGCCAGTCCCGAAACACCACCCATGTTAAAATATCTTACAATGGCAATCGCAATCTGACCTGCCATCGCACCTACAACTATACCGAAGTTAAGACCGAGACCTGCAACTACGGGTATAATCAGAGACAATACAAGGAAGGCATTTCTGAAAAACCTGCTTGAAAGCTCCGTTAAAAAATAGTTTACAGTTACACCGTCAGAAACCATAAATCCAAAAATGGTGAAGAGGATAAATATCATGGTAACCAGATTGTCAGCTATCCACGATGAATCTCTTACTTTTAACCTTTCCTGAGTTGATACGTTATTCATTATTTACCGCCTCCTTTTACCTGAGTTAAGGCATAAAGGATTATACCATTTTGTATTATCATACGAAGTATTTCTGATAAATCCGTACCTTCAAATAATTGGTTGGCAACAGGCAATGCTGTTGTCAGAAGTCCCTGAAATATTAAAACACCTATTATTACGTGTGATACCTTTGCTCTTGATGCAGTCGCACCGCCTATTAAGACAGCAGCTACCGCCGGGAAAGCCATCAGCAAAGGAGCATTGTACAACTGTGCATAACCGTATCCCTGTGAATATACAATTATACCTATAGCTCCCAATATTGTTGACAATACATTTGCCTTTATTCTGTTTTTGTTAATATCAATTCCGGATGCCTGTGCAAATCTCGGGTTAATACCTCCGGCAGATATGGCAATACCTGACTTAGATCTGAAATACAGCCATACTACAAGGCAGCATAAAAAGAATACTAAAAGCATTCCCGTAGGAATTATTATCCCTTTTTCTCCTCCTATAGGAAATGCCCATAAATTGCTCAAAATATTAGCTCCGCCTACCGCATCAAGCTGTATGGTTTCTCTCAGACCTTTTCCCATGAACCATCCCATTTTTTTGTTTGCAAACGGAATCATCAGCCATGCAAGACACATAAAGGCCGAAACAGAAAAACCCGTGTAGGTTGCTATTGTCATTTCAGAACCCTTTACGGCATTTAAAAGCTTTCCGTACAGATATCCGACTATAACCGCAAATATAATAGCCAGTAAAAGTGATACCCCCAGCCATCCAAATCCTACAAAATCAAATTCTATCGCTAATACCATCGCAAACAGTCCGCAAACAATACCTACCGGTAATGCAAAGTTCGGACCTGTGCCTGATTGGATTGACGGAACCATAGCAAGAACTAAAATGCCGTTCATTCCGGCTCTTTTTATAGTATCGCTGACAAGTGTCTTCATGGAAATACCCACACTGCTCCCGATAATAAGCAATATTACCCAGAAAACACCTATAATTAAAGTAGGTAATCCGATTTTATTTACTATATCCTTGAAACTGCTGTTTTTATTTTCTTTTGCTCCAACCATTATGATTCACTCCCTTCAATATGACGCTGGCTTCCGGACATCATCAAACCAAATTGAGCATCCTCTGCATCAGGTGCAAGAACACCTTCAACCTTACCCTCACATACGATTACTATTCTGTCACATATGCTTCTGAGCTCTGCTAACTCAGAGGAAGTCATAACAATTGTCATTCCGTATTCTTCATTTAATTTTTTTAATAAATCCAATACTAATTTTTTAGCACCTATATCTATACCTCTCGTAGGCTCTGATACCAAAAGCAGTGTTGGGTTCAATGTTAACGCTCTCGCAACACATACCTTTTGCTGATTACCTCCGCTTAAGCTTCCTGCCTTTTGCAGCGGCGAGGTACATCTTATATCAAGATCTGCTATCATTTGTTTGCCGTGATTTCTTATTTTAGCAGAATCCTTAAATCTTACGGGACCCATTTCTATTAAGAAATCATTATTAATCTGCATTGCGGAAAAAACAATATTTCCTTCGATTGATTCATCAAGCAGTAATCCGACACCCTTTCTGTCTTCACTTACAAAGGCAAGTCCTGATTTAATAGCTGATTTAGGATCGTTAAGAGTTAATTTTTCCCCGTTAAACGTCACTTCACCTCTTGAAGGATAAATACCCATAAGTCCGTTGGCAAATCCAAGCTTACCTTGTCCAGCCAATCCGCCTATACCTACTATTTCTCCCTTTTTAACTTCCAGATTAATTCCCTTTACCTTTTCGCCCGGCATCGCTACATGGAGATCCTTTACACTCAATATAGTTTCATCACTGATATTTCTGTCAGCATTTCCTTCTCTGTCTATGGTAATCTTTCTGCCTACCATCAACTGAGCAATTTCAACCGCACTTGTATCCTCTATGTTCTTGGTTACTACGTGCTCGCCGTCTCTCAATATAGTTACCTTGTCAGCAACATCAATTATTTCATCCAATCTATGACTAATAAATATAATTCCTATTCCTTGTTGTGCCAGTTTTTTAATAGCATTAAGTAAATTTTTGGCTTCTGCTTCGGCTAATACTGCAGTAGGTTCATCAAATACCAAAATTTTGATTCCTGTTTTGTCTATTTCACGTGCTATCTCTATAAATTGCATGTGTCCGACAGGAAGACCCGCAACAGGCAGAAATTCATCGATATCCATATCGAGAACATCCAGTGCCTTTCTTGCATCTTCGTTCATTTTTTTCATATCCAGAGATTCCAGTCTTTTGCCCAAAACCCTGCTAACAACGTTTGGCTTGGTAATCTCCCTGTTTAATTTAATATTTTCCGTAATAGCGAAACCCGGTATAAGCATAAACTCCTGATGAACCATTCCTATTCCAAGGTCCATGGCTGCATGAGGAGATTTGATATTAACCTCTTTGCCTTCAAGTTCTATTTTGCCGTCAAATCCACCTGTTGAATGTATGACAGGCATTCCGAAAAGAATATTCATCAAAGTTGACTTTCCCGCTCCGTTTTCGCCGATCAAAGCCAAGACTTCGCCTTTTTTAAGTTCAATATTGATATCCTTCAATACTCTGTTTCCGGAGTATTCCTTTGAAACATTTTTTAAGCTTAGAAGGTTGCTCATATTTACCTCCCTAGTAAATTTTTTCCGTAAAAAGGGAATGTAGCGGAATCTCTTTCGAAATTCCGAAACATTCCTTATTTTCAATTATTTATTATTATTAGTTTATAATGTGTTCAGGACCATAAGTTAAGAAGTCCATCATTATTAATCTGTAAGAACCATATTCTTTTTCATTTTCAACATAAGGTGTAGTTGTAACAGTTATGCCGTTAGCATATTCTGTCATTAATGATTCCAATACACTCATATCAAGCTCATCGCTTACTTCGCCGTTTAACCATTTAACAGCATATTCTGTTCCGGCAACTGTACTCATCATAGCTACAGGTACAGGCCATGTTGAGAATCTTCCAAGAACTCCTTTTGCATCAAGAGCCTTAGCTGTTTCGCTTACAACGTTAGCCATAGCATCAACAGTGTATCCTATTGATTCGATACCAAGAGCTGATGGGAATCCGTGATATGGTGACGGACAGCATGGTTGTGGATATATAGCTCCTGCGTCAACACTCGCTTTAATTAACGGTGTTTGCATTGCACAGTTTGTTGAGAAGAAAGCTGTGTCTTTGCCATATTTTTCTACCATTTTAGGAACATCTTCAAGTATGAATAATTGTGCTCCCGGTACTCCTGCATCTCCTGTCGGGTCCGGAGCTGTAGCGTCTACAAATAGTACTCCTATTTCTTCACATTTAGCTTTCATAAGGTCTCTTCTTGCTGAAAGCATAACAACTGACATATGTCTTGGGAATGAATAGTGTACGAAAGTAGTTGCTCCCAGTGCTTTAGCCTGAACAGGTATATTGTCACCCATTCCTAACTCATCAGGTTGTAATATCAAGTTTGCTCTTGCAGCAACATCAGGAGGATTTTCCTGAGGTGTACAATAAACTATGAACATATCATCACGAGTTTCCAATAATTTATCAACTGCTGCGTTTGTTCCCGGAACAGCCTGATTAATTATTAAAGCTTTAACTTCAGGGTCAGATCCAATCTTAGTAATGATACTGATCATTTGCTCTTGTTCTGTCATGAAGTTGTCCGGCCATAATTCGTGTATAATCTTGTCAGCGCCATATTTTTCAACCATTTCCTGAGCTGAACGATACTCTTCTTCGTTCTGAGAAAGAGTGTTTGTTACAATTGCAATTTTACCTTCAAATGCTCCGGCAGCAGCAGGAGTTTCCTGTGTTGCAGCAGGTGTTTCTGGTGTTGCTGCAGGTGTTTCTGGTGTTGATTGTGGCGCAGGTGCGTCTGCAGGTTTGCTACATGCAGCCAAACTGAACACCATCATAACTACCAGTAAAATACTTATAACTTTTTTCATCTTTTCCTCCTAATTAAATAAAAACTTTACCTTTTCTAATTATAATTGAATATATATTAATTGTCAAATAATAATTGGGGTTTTTCTGTATTCCATATAATGACATCTCGGCTAAAAATACATTAATTTGAAAACGATTATTTGCAATAATGTTCTTTCTTTATGAATTTGTACACGTTTTCTTGTTGTCAAATTTAAATTATATTGCGTTATACAGCCATTTCTTCAATAAAATGTTAATTTTGACGTTTTTCACTTTATTGAAATTATTTCATTTTTTATTAATAAAAATTCATAATGTGTATTTTACATACGGAGGGTTTCCCCTCCTTAATTACTACAGTGAATCCAAAAACTTTTTCATTTTCTTTTTTTGCTCGGGACTTAAAAACTTTTCAAAATTCTTTAACTCCTGAAGCTTTTTCTGATATTCTTCCTCTCCGTACTGCTCCTTTAGTTTTTTGCTCATATTTTTTGCATCTCTCAAAATTTCATCTTCGGATTTGCCGTTATATTTTTCTTTAAACTCTTTAAATTGCTTATTATTAATAAATTCATTGACTTCCTTATCGTTTGCTGCTCTTCTGAACTCCTTGCTTTCAGCTATTTTATTTAAATTATCATCATCAAAGCTTTTAAAAAATTTACTCATCTAAATACCTCCATTCCTATTAAATAATATGCCGGATAAGCAGATTGATTACTATAATTTAACAGTCATGTGTAACACAACTTACTGTATTGAATAAAATGTTATATTAAGAAAGTAAGAAGGTGATATTATTCCTGTTCAAATAATTTTATATTTCCTGGCAGCAAAATATATTTTCGGAAGCGGACAGCTTCAAAATGTAGTTTCCAAGCTGTCGGGTACATCTAAAGGCTTAGCGGGAGGATTGTTCAGCGATCCGCAGAAAATAGAAAATATAATCAGCATGGTTCGTACCGTAGCGCCGCTTACGTCAACAGAAACCGTATCAAAATTAAATACATATCTGCCCTTGATTGAAAAGACCAGCACATTGCTCGGTATGTATTCATTTCTGAGCAGAGCTCAGAATTTCAAGCCTATTCAACCGTTGAACACCGATTCAACCGTTGAGGCAATGACCGCATTGATGAAAAACGGAAATATCAGTAAAATGCTTGCCAAACCTTTGTTGGCTAACAATATGGATAAAATAGTGGGATCACTGGCAATGAACATGCTTAAAAACGGAAATTTAAACGAGCTTCTGTCATCACTTACAGGCTCTGCCGACAATTCTGAAAATGGCTCCGGCATGGATATCAGCAGTCTGATGGAAACATTCATGCCTCTGTTAAACAGCATGAGTTCAGATTCAGATAACAAAGCAAAAGCCGAGAAACCTCAGTTTAAAAACGAATCGACATTCTATGAAGATGAGCCTGAAGAAACAAACGAATACGACAGATATACATATAATGAAAAACCGGCTCCCATGAATGAATATGACAGATATTACAGAAATGACAGATACGATGACTATCAAAAAACAGTAAATTACGATGAAAACAGAAATAATTACACAGAAAAAAAAGAACCATCCAAGCCTATACGAATTAAGCAAAGAAAAAGAAGGTAAGCAGAACGCTTATCTTCTTCATTTTATTTCCACCTGAGCAGCAGCATCAAACAAGTACAGGTAGCATGCCTTTACACTTTTATGAGTTATTTTTTCAACCGCTTCCTTATATGATAAAATCTGAGTCCTGTATTCCTCCGTTGCTGTCCTTACATCCTCAGCACTGTTGATTTCATCGGTTTTGTAGTCTATTATAACCACTTCGTCTCCCTCATAAAAATAACAGTCAATAATTCCCTGGATTAGGATTGTGTCATTTTCATCGAGCGAGCTGATTATTTCGTCAGCCTTCTTTTTAATTACAAAAGGAATCTCTCTTTTTACCAGTACAGATGACAGCATCCTTGCTCCGATATCGGACTTAAAAAAATTTGCAGGCATGACCGGATCAACAACCTCAGCTTCCTTCTCCGTCAGGAGATTTTTTTGTACCATTTCACCTATCTGAGCTTTTATGCCTTCGACGGATAAATCGCGCTTAAGATCAAGATTCTGCATTACAAAGTGGACGATGGTACCAATTTCAGCCTTTGTAAAGTCAGACTTGTCATTAAACTGAGGTATGTCTCTCAGAACCGGTATTTTATATTTGACTCTTTCAATCGTTTCTCTTCTCAATACCTTTATGTCGGTGACCGAAAGCTTTGTAGGTATGTTTACAGAGCTTGTGAACCCGTATTTATATGTCAGGCGTCTGTCTGTTTCGTGCTTTAACAGGCTGTCCTGATTTTTGAATTCATAAACAGACTGAATCCTTTTTTCCCTGCTGCTTATTTCCTCCTGCTTGTTCAGGCTTATCTGTGACAATGAAATTGTACTCACCTGCCACACATCTGAACCCTCACTGAAGCAAGAGCATATCCAGTCAAGATATGAGTCGCTGTTGTACACATTGTAAAGAGAAACTCCCTTATTCCACTTCTTCTCTTTGTTTTCAAGCTTATCCACGGTTCCGATCATTATGAGCCTGTCAATTGCTCTCGTCATGGCAACATAAAGCACTCTCATTTCTTCCGAAAGATTTTCGGTCTTTATAACGCCTTTGAGGCTGGCTCTTGCGATTGTTTCTCTGTATATTCTGTCATCTGGATTGATATATTTGGGTGCAAGACCGTAATCCCTGTGCCTAAGTATCGGCTTTGAGCTGTCTGTTTTGTTGAATCTCTTGTTCAGGCCGCACAATATAACAACAGGAAATTCAAGACCCTTGCTTTTATGCACCGACATCATCCTTACAACATTATCATTTTCTCCCAGTGTCTTTGCACTTCCCGCATCTCCCGATGAAGCCCTCAGCTTCTCCACATATCTCAGAAAGTTGAAGAGACCGCTCATGGACGTTTTTTCAAAATCATAAGCCTTATCTGTCAGCATAAGCAGATTTGCCTGCCTGATTTTGCCGTTTGGAAGAAGTCCGACAAAATAATAATAATTTGTTTCTATCAGCACTTCCCATATAAAATCATTCAGATGGGTGTACCTGCTTCTCTTTTTCCAAAGCTCGATTTTTTCAGTAAATATTCTTAATTTTTCTGAAAGCTTATCTTCAAAGTTATTTTTATAATTGTACAATGCATCTATGAAGGAGCACTTAGGGCTGTTTATTCGT
>JAFACY010000025.1 GCA_023425285.1 Bacillota bacterium | reverse complement strand
TTTTTAACACAAGACAATTTATATTTGTTTTAATGCATGCATTTATTTTTTCTTCAAATCCTCCGGATGCCGCACTTTCCTTCGTCACAAGGAATTTTGCATCGATTGAATTTATCATTGCAGCATTGAGCTCCTCGCTGAAGGGTCCCTGCATGCAGATAATGTTTTTGTTGGAATAGCCAAGCTCCAGAGCTCTTTTTAAGGAGTCTTCCATAGGCAGGATTCTCACAAAAATTCTTTTATCATAATCATCGACACCCGTAAATTTATCCAAGTCCTTGCTGCCGGTAGTCAATAATATGTTTCCTTCCATATGGTTCAAATGATTTACGATATCTTCAACACAGTCAAAATATATGGGATATTCATTTTTATCTGCTTCCCTTATAATTCTGTAATATTTCAGACTGCAATGTTCTGCGGCTTCCCTGACATTTTGTGAAACAATTTTTGCAAAGGGATGAGTTGCATCCACCACACAATCAAAATTATTGTTTTCAAACAATTCAATCATTTGCTGCTTGTCGAGACGGCTCTGATGAACATTTGCGTTTTTCAAATCCCTGACGAACTGCTCACCGTATTCGGTGGCTATGTGCAAATCAACCTTTATATTCAATTCACTCAGAAATTCGGACAGCAGGCGACCTTCTGTGGTTCCGCCGAAAATACACACATGCATTACTTTATTCCCTCTCTGAACTCGTGTGAGAATTTAGGGTTGTACAATTCGCTTCGTTCATAATCCTCCCCAAGGAAATTACCGACTAAAATCAATGCTGTCTTGGTTATGTTGTTGCCCTTCATAGTCTGATGCAGACTTTCGATAGTACATCTGAATATTTTCTCATCAGGCCACGTTGCCTTGTAAACCACCGCAACGGGAGTTTCTTTTTCATATCCTCCCGCAATAAGTTCCTTTGACAGTTCTTCAGTCAAGCCGGAGCTTAAAAATAAAACCATGGTTGCTTTATGAGCAGCAAATGAACGTATGCTTTCTCTTTCCGGAACGGGAGTCCTTCCCTCCATGCGTGTAATGATTACAGACTGGCTAACATCCGGCAGCGTGTATTCGGCTCCAAGGGCTGCCGCCGCACCGAAAAAAGAGCTGACACCCGGAACCACGTCATAACTGATATCTGATGCCTTCAATAAATCAATCTGCTCTCTGATGGCACCGTATATGCTTGGGTCTCCGGTATGCAGCCTCACCGTATCCTTGTTTTCCTGTTCAGCTTTTTTTATAACATCTATAACTTCTTCTAAAGTCATATGCGCGCTGTTATGTATCTCTGCATCTTCCTTCGCGCAGCTTAATAATTCCTTGTTTACCAATGAGCCGGCATATATTATCACATCCGCTTCGGACAAATATTTATGACCTCTCATTGTTATCAAATCCGTTGCCCCCGGACCTGCTCCCACAAAATGTACCATAATTCCTCCTGTTAATTTAAAATTCCATGACTGTTTGAATAAATAATCAGCTTTATTTTAATTCTGTTATCTACCTTTTTATTTATATAATAGAGTGCTCTTTCGCTTATTTTGCGTATCACCTTGTCATCCAGCTTCTCCCTGATTAAAATATCTACTGCCTGCTCCGTTGTGGCACATGACAATATTTCTGAAATGACGCTGCTGCCTGCTCCGTAAAGCCCTGCATAGCAGGCGAACATCTCCATACGGAAATCTCCCGTATGTGAATGAGTGTTCATCATCCCTCCGGCAACCTTCACCATCTTGCCTATGTGTCCCACGATTAATATTTCCTTGAAATCAAGCTCCAAAGCAAAATTCAGAATATCTCCCAGATAATTTCCGAACTTAAGGCTGTTTTCACTGCGTATACCTAATTCCTCATCAATAAATCTTTCAGCGTAGTTACCGGGAAATGCCAGAAGAGTATTGTAGCCTCTTTCCTTTATTACCTGCATTTCAACCTTCAGGCTGTCAATCAATGCCTTTTCGCTCATGGGCTCCACAATGCCTGTAGTTCCTATAATGGATATACCTCCCACAATTCCGAGCTGGGGATTGAAGGTTCTTTTTGCCACATCTTCTCCTTCGGGTACAGATATAACAATGTTTACTCCGCCGTTATATCCGTACTCGGTACATATCCTCTGAACATTTTCTGTTATCATTTTTCTCGGCACCGAATTTATGGCAGGTCCCCCTACGGGACAGTCAAGACCCTTTTGTGTAACATATCCGACACCTTTACCTCCGCTGATATGAATTTCACCCGAATCGTCAAGATTTACATCAGCATATATCAAAATACCATCTGTCACATCAGGATCATCACCGCTGTCTTTTTCTACGCAGCATCTTACACCGTGCACGCTGAATGTAGGTTCCTTGATATCGATAACCAGAATTTCACCCTTTGGCAATCTGACAGAAACCTTGTCCACAGTCTGACCTGTAAATATCATCAAGGCAGCGGCAGTTGCGGCAGCGGCCGCACATGTGCCTGTAGTATATCCGCATCTTAACTTTTTTCCATCCTTATACATATATCTTTCCATATTATCTCCATGACAGGCGGCTATCTAAAACAAATGGTGGTAGCACCGTAAAAAAAAACTTCCGCTTACGGAAGTTTAAATAATTTTAATTATTTTATTACACAATTAAATATTTTAGATAATCCTCCCGAAAATCTATAAACACATATCCTGGCAGGTCTCCTGACTTTCGGTTCATTCAACATTCACCTTCCCATGCATAGCACAGTGGCATAGAATGCTGTCACCTTTCACAGTAGCGGGGGCTGTAACAGCTTTTACTGTTTTCCCTATTAAAACATTTGTTACCAAAATATCATCTATTAAATTACTTTTATTATACATTAGGTTCTTTTGCTTGTCAACCAAGTCGGGAAACAAACATTGATTGACAAGTAATTTTAATTGTAATATACTTGAACCAAATGAACATATTGATATTGGTGCGCATATTGCGATAATAGGGAATCAGGTTAAAATCCTGAACAGTCCTGCTGCCGTAATGAGAGAGCGATTTTTAAGGCAATGCCAGCCACTGGGAAACCGGGAAGGTTAAAAATCTGCGATGACCTCTGAGTCGGAAAACCTGCCGGTATCATTTGCGTAAATACCGCAAATGCTATGCTTTTCAGAGAAAAAAGTAAGTAGCAGACATATAAAAAGCAATTTGTGGGCTTTACGTTTCGAAATTCGAAGCGTATTTTTTTATGGTGCTACCACCAAATATAGCTATTACCCGGAGGACTAATATGAACAAATTTATAAAAAAAATATCTTTACTCATTGCCATGATGCTTTTACTGGTGAGTATGACAGCATGTACAAGCAGCACACAGCCGCCTTCAGAGCCTGTGAAACCGGAAACAGACCAGGAACCGCCCAAGGTGGAATATCAGCTTCCCATAACCGACAGAGCAGGTAACGATGTAGACATACCTGAAGAAATAAACAGAATCATATCCATTTCACCTTCCAATACCGAAATAATCGTTGCTTTGGGTTCAGGTGATAAATTGGTTGCAGTTGACAAATATTCTTCCGGTATTGAGGGAATACCTGCAGACATACCGCAATTTGATATAATGAATCCGGATGTTGAGCAACTGGTTGCTTTAAATCCAGATATCATTTATGCGACGGGAATGAGTATGGCAAAGGGCGATGACCCGTTCAAGCCAATTAAAGATTTAGGAATCACCGTAGTATACATACCCGCAAGTAATAGTATTGAAGGTATATACGAAGATATATTATATATATCAGAAACCTTACAAGTTAGAAATAAAGCCGTAGATATTGTTAATGATATGATAGAAAAAATAGAAGAATATAAAGAATTCGGTTCAAAAATAGAGGATAAAAAAACAGTATACTTTGAAATAGCGGGAGCTCCGAATTTATACAGCTTCGGCAGCGGAGTATTCTTAAATGAAATGATTGAAATTTTAGGTGCTGAAAATATATTGAAGGATCAGGAGCAATGGATTGCTGTATCGGAAGAAGCAATAGTATCTAAAAATCCGGATGTTATACTCACAAATGTGGAATACATACCAAATGCCGCCGAAGAAATCAAAAATCGTGCGGGATGGGAAAATATAACCGCAATAAGAAATAACGATGTATATAATATTGACAATAATGCAAGCTCATTGTCAAATCAGAATATTATCAAGGCATTAGATCAAATGGCAAAGGCAATTTATCCTGAAGCTTATAAAAAATGAAAAATATTAAATTTACAGTTTCAATAATTATTTGTTTGCTGATTTTTATATTAGGCATTGCACTGGGGAGTATCAATGTACCCTTTAACGAGGTTATAAGTATTATTTCTCATAAAATCTTCAACACTGAGCTGCTTGAGTCAATAATACCCAATCGTGTGTCAATAGTCTGGAATTTAAGATTACCGAGGACCGTACTGGCATTCATTGTAGGCGGAGCTCTTGCCGTAAGCGGTACTGTAATGCAGTCCGTATTGAAAAATCCTCTTGCATCATCATATACATTAGGTGTATCTTCGGGAGCATCCTTAGGTGCCGCAGTGGTAATCGTAACAGGATTCAGAATACCGTTTTTAGGACTGTTCACACTGCCAGGTGTCGGCTTGCTGTGCGGACTTCTCACAGTCTTTATCGCAGTAAAGTTTGCGGCAAAAATGGATAAAAATTTAGAAAATAACACAATTATATTGGTGGGAATGGTTTTTTCATTATTTGTCAATGCACTTTTAACACTGGTGACAGCCTTGTCTGACGAACATCTCCAACAGCTTACATATTGGCAGATGGGTTCATTCAGCTTAAAGGACTGGTCAAGCATATTTGTTCTGTTTCCCATAGTACTGGTCGGAGCTGTAGTTATAAGCAGCTACTCGAAAGAAATGGATATAATGACCTTTGGTGAAGAACAGGCATTTACAATGGGTGTGGATGTATATAAGCTGAAGTGGCTGCTGCTTGGTTTATCAGCCGCCCTTACAGGCAGTGCGGTTTCGTTTGCGGGTGTCATCGGCTTCATAGATTTGATCGCTCCTCATGTGGTGAGAAAAATATTCGGTTCATCACACAGGGTTGTAATACCCATGTCAATGATTTTCGGCGGTTCCTTCATGATTATATGCGATTTGATAGCACGAACCGTAGTATCCCCCTCCGAGCTTCCGGTGGGCGCTGTTACGGCATTGATAGGAGCACCGTTTTTTGCCTATGTATATTTTTCAAAACGAAAGGAGTTATAAATGCTCACTTTAGAAAATGTATCAGCCGGTTACAACGGTCAGGATGTTATAAAAAATATATCGCTGAATATAAGTGAGGGAGAAAACTTATGCATCATAGGTCCCAACGGCTGCGGCAAAACAACACTTATAAAAGCAATAGCAGGATTGATTTCTCACAAAGGAACCATAAAAATAAATGATGTAAACATTTTGTCCATGAAACGTGCCGAGGTTGCTAAAAAAATGGCCGTAATGAGTCAGATTTCTTCTATTTACTTTTCATATACGGTTTATGAAACGGTACTTTTAGGCAGATATCTGCACATGAAGGACAGAAGCTTCAAACAGCCCTCCGCAAAGGACAGGGAATATACGGAAAAATGCCTGAAGGCAGTTGATTTATACAGTCTGAAGGATAAGCAGATAGTAACATTGTCAGGAGGTCAGCTCCAAAGAGTTTATCTGGCAAGAACACTGGCTCAGGAGCCTAAAGTTATATTGCTTGACGAACCCACCAATCATCTGGATTTAAAAAATCAGGCTGAGCTGATAGATTTCTTGAGAAACTGGTCCAAGGAAAACAATCATGCTGTGATCGGAGTTCTCCACGATTTAAATCTGACCATGAAACTAGCAGACAACATTCTGCTTCTGGATAATGGAAAAACTGCCGCTTACGGTAAGGCAGCAGATGTAATATCGTCTAAGCTCTTAAACAAGGTATATGACATGGATGTGGCGGCATATATGACCGAATCATTGAAGCAGTGGGAATACTACACCGGTGAACCGCCAAAATTAAGGAAAGTAAATTAGAAGTTAATGCCTCCGACGTAAATAAATATTATTTATCCCGGAGGTTTTTTATTTGCACAAATGGTTAATATATTCATATTCAGGTATAATATTACTAAGACATATTTAAATTATGGAGGAAATTATGAAAAAAACAATTGCTTTGATATTAATAATTCTTGTGCTGATTACAGCATGTGAAAATAAGCCAAATGTGCCTGACAATAATAATCAGGATGAATACTCTGCAGAAGATTATTTCCCGGTAGTTGAAAACACCAAGTATTCATACCAAGGTGAAGGTAATGAATTTGCCTCATACACAGTGTACATAGATTATATAAGCAATAACAGATTCCAGACAAGGACAAATAACGGCGGAACCGAGACAATCAAGGTTTACGAGTTTAAGGACAATCAACTTACAGAGCTTTACAGCAAAGGAGAAACCTACTTCAGAGAGGACTTTACCAACCGCGAATTTCAGGAGGGCAGCGTGGTGTTAAAGCCGCCCTACACAGGAGAATTAAAACAAATAGTAACTCAACAGGGTAATTTCGATGCAATTGAAGTGACAACCGAAAGCGGTAACGGAACGACTACAAATTATTATGCGAAGGATGTTGGATTAGTAAAGTCCATATTCAAAAGCGGCACTTCTGAGGTATCATCAACCTTGACCGATGTAGAACAAAATATGCCATTGATACAGACTGTTACATTATATTATCCCGATCTTGATGGAATTCATCTGAATTCTGTTGACGTACAAATATCCTTCAACACCAATGATTCAGCAAAGGACGTAATCGAAAAAACTGTTAAGGATTTATCCGTGTATGAATTGTTCAGCATAAATACCAAAATAAACGAGCTTTATTTTGATGAAAAGGATGAAAGTGTGCATATAGATTTATCAAAAAATTTCATTGAGGAAATGAATGCCGGAGCAGGCTATGAAAGCATGATACTTCAAAGCATTGCCAACACCTTAGGCTCTTATTACGGTGTAGAAAACATATATCTCACCATAGACGGCAGCTTGTATGAATCGGGACACATTTCCATGGAAGAAAACGAACCCCTTAAGGTGGATTACAGCGTAGTTAGGGAATAAGAAGAGACGAGGGGGCGTGCAAGCCCCCTGTAACCCTTCCCCTTACTTTTTCTTTACAGGAATCCACATTTCACTATAATATCCCTCATCCTGAACTCCATATTCGTACTTGGCAGGATCCTCATACATCTCGATACAGTACCCCGCTGCAATTTCGTAATCCTTGCAATTCGGTAACCACTCTGAGTAAATCTTTCTGTTCACGTCCTGCATTGCTTGCGGCATTGCACCTTTGCAGGAAAATACTGCCCATGTAAATTTCGGAATAACCTTGGTTACAAATCCATCCGGTATATCCATAGCGGGATTATAATTATCCGCTATAAGATACTCAAACTCATTACCCTGCATGGATTCATCAGCATTAATGCCGTACATCGGGCATATTGCCTTTCCCACTGACATCTGGTGAAACTCACCCCAGAGTCTTGGTACATCCTGCATTGCGTTCTCGTATTTGAACGTTCTTTTTAATCCAACTACGGTGAACTCGTCTTTCTCTACAATTTTGTAGTCCATAGAATAGCCTCCTTTTAAAGCAAATTTAATTGATAGTGGAGCAAAATATTTAATATTCGCTCCGTCTTTACGCACAGCGGACGGTGTACATCCATGAAAACGAACAAATGCTTTTGTGAAGCTATCAGGAGAATCATAACCGTATTTTAGAGCAATATCTATGATTTTATCATCGCTCGCGGCGATTTCACTTCCTGCAAGAGTCAGCCTGCGACATCTGATATAATCACCCACCGTAAAATCACACAACATAGCGAAACCTTTTTGGAAATAAAAAGGTGAAATATGCACCATTTTTGCAATATCCTCTATTGTTATTTCTTCTGTAATATTTTCTTCAATAAAGCTTATGGCATCACCGATGCATTCTGTCCATCTCATATCAATCACCTCCTGCCTGTGTACTCAATTATAGAGCTTCAAAAGTTTGGTTTCCCGACTTTTTGTGCAAAAATTTGTCTATTCTTTTGCTCTCATATAATCTTCTACCTTTATAGATAATTCAACTGTGCATAGGATATCCATTCTGCTATAATTGGAACAATGTATTATAACTATTAAGAAATTGATTTCTCTGTTTCAAGAATTTGCGTTAAATCAAATACACGGGAACCCATGGTGCCCTTGGTGTAATTTTCTTAAAATCAGTTTCATAGAACTTCTCAACAAAAAAATACCTATGCTTAATATTTCTTAAATCATATGCATGCTAATAAAAGAGTAATAAATATGGAGTTAAGGCTCTTGTGGAGGCTATAAACTCCTTTATTTTAAACGTATTTTCTGCTTGTTTTGAATTTGTCATAATTTAAGGACTAAGATGATTTTTGGGGGGAATAAATATGTGGTGTTGCGCAGTCTGCCGTCCCCTTGACATGGAAAACATATATCTCACCATAGACGGTAGCTTGTATGAATAGGGACGCATTTCCATGGAAGAAAACGAACCACTTGAGGTGGATTACAGTGTAGTAAATAAATTAAGAAGATTCTATATTTCACTAATGTAATGAATATTCTTACATATTACAAAAGGAAGGAACTTCCTTTTGTATAAAAATTCCTCTTATTGCTCATCTATTTATCCTTCTTTATGTTGTTTATTATTAATTTGATTGAAAAAACAATCAATAAAACAAGTCCAATAAATGATAATATATTAAAAAAAAGATTATAAGCCTGATATATTACTGCCATTGTTATCCCATGAGAATTTTCAAATATGCCTAATCTGGCACTTACCAATATCGGATTGTTCAATAAGGTAAGAATTAAACTCCCTAAAATACAATGTAATAATTTTGAATTACTATTCATAATTGTTCTCCTTGATGAATGATATTTTATTTTGTTTTAATTTAATTCATTGTTCGGAAATTTATAAACTTCATTTAAATATTTATCATATGCAGTAATTTGTATTATACCATCATTATAACTATCTCTTATAATTATAAAGCCGACTTCATTTATCTCTTCCTCAATGCTAGTATTATCAGCATACAATATCTTTATATTTTTTATATTACTATCATTAACACTCCCATACGTTATGGTATATTTTCCTTCATCGTTACTTTCTAATATACTACCAAAAGAAATAGGTAAATCTTGACTTTTCTGCTTAGTCAAATCCATAAATCCAACTTTTTCACCAATCCAATTCGCCCTTTTTATTCCAATAACTATATTCTCATATTCATTACTATAATATGTATATAATATTAGTTCTTCATTATTCCTGTTTTTTTTAATTGATATTATTCTAATATCACTTACATCATTTTTATCTAAAGTATTTATTATTTCATTGTAGTAAATATTTGTTTTTTCGTCAACTGTTACTTCTACTGGTTTATCTATGCATGCTGTCAAAAAAAAACATAAAATTACTGATATATAGATTCTTGTTTTCATAATAACCTCCTATGATGCTGATAAATGAGTAATTATAATATAATCACTCATTTATCAGCAAATAATAAAGTTTAGTTATTTGGCCAACTTGGTATCCTCCAGAAATTTGAAGCCGTCCATGCCTGTGGTGCTATATTAAAACCTAGAGATATAGATGGTTTATCATTAAGTGGCCATGAAATAGTCGCTGAATTAAGTGAAGCGCCTGTAAATGTATGCTGATAATCTAACTTTAAATAAACAGTACTATCTGTTGGTTTTTTTGCTAACCATGCCCATACTTGACCCTTATAACCTATGTAATTGTTCCAATCATAATAATCTTGAAATGTCCAAACTAGTCCAGAATTTACTGGTGTTGCTTGCGAGCCTGAATTTGGATAGTGGGTACCATGTTGATCATAAATTGCAATACCTGTTGCAGTTCCGTAAGCATATTCATATCCCGATACTGGACGGAAGTTACTATTATACATTGCCAACATTACACCATCAACTGCACCAGCACTAATATCTAAATACTGAGTACCTTTCCACATCCACCATCCTTTGATTAAGTATCTACTTGACCTAGTATCATAGTAAGCATCAAAATTAGTAATTGTAACATTCTCAGCTGATGATAATGGTTTAATCATGTTATCTTCATCTTGAACAACTTCAACATCCTGAAATCCATTTAAAAATAACCAATTTTCTACAGCTTCAAAATCATTACTTCCTAGTGCAATTATATTTTCCTCTATATAAGCTTTTCTGTCTTCCCATTCTTTATCTTCCATAGAAGCTGCATTAACAGTTGTTATGGAAGAAATCAATAAAACCATTAACAATAAGCTACTTATAAATCTCTTTTTCATATGTACCTCCTAAGTTATTTTTTAATATTTGTCTCTCTTGTATAACGATTCAATCTTCAATGGAATCACCCCCTAGTATAAAATTTTTCTTTCTAACTCTTTACTATATAGACAATTTACAAGCCAAAAATGTAACAATATTTTTCATTTTTTTCAATATTATTTTCTATTCTATAATTATCAAATATATGATATAATTAACTTTATCATCAAAGGGGGCGAGTGATTATGTTCTTTTTATCAAATCTATCAGACACAGTTGGGGGAAATACGGAATTAAATGACAAGGAATATGCAGCATTTTTATATGAAACATATTATGATGCTCTTTGGAAATATGCACTTTTTCTTACTAACAACAATTACACTGTATCAAGTGATATAATTTCTATATCCTTTTTAAAAGTCTTGGAACAAATACATAGCGTGCGAAAAATCGGAAAATACAAAATAAAGGCATATTTGAAAAAAAGTGTTTACAATAATTACTTAAACTACATAAAGAAAGAAAAATTGTTAGATGATCTTACTGAGATTTCAAAGCATACTTGTTTAAGTGTAGAAGATGATTTTAGTGAAGATATAGGTACTTCGGATGTTGAAGATGCATTGAACCATATGCCTGAACCATACAAATCAGTTTTATATTATAGATATGGATATGAAGAATTAAGTTATGATGAAATAGCTGATCTGTTGGGAATCAACAGGAAGAGCATAAGAATGTATGCAAAAAGGGCTGTTGATATGTTAAGACAAAGAATAAAGGGTGGTGAAACAAATGAGTAATGAAAACGAGAAAATTGACTTTCTTATCAAAAAAGCTGTTATGTCGAGTATTGAAAAGGATACTGAGATATTTGATATGTTTGATAAGGATACGATAACGGAAAATCCGAATAAAGAAGAGCTTGACAAAAAAATATATGAAATGATCAATGAACACTTTGATAAGGCTGACTCTAATCATATAAAGAAGATTAAATTCAGGAAGTTAATCATTAAGGTGGCAGTCTTTGTTCTGATATTGTCTTCAGGTTTTATTATTCCCTTCGTAACTGTTGAGGCATTCAGGGAAATGGTTATAAACTTTTATATAGAAATTTTTGATACACATACTACATTTGTTCCCAAGGAAGAGGGTACATCCTATTCATCATTCAATGTTGAATATTTACCGGAAGGATATATCATAAGTGATGAGTCTAAAACTTCTAATGCGCAATCTCAAATATTTTACGATAATGAAAATAATATCATCAAAATTAACATTTATGATGAAACTACTTCATTTAATATAGATACAGAAAAAAGCGAAACATACGATGTAATTATAAATAATAAAAACGGTTATATATACAGAAAAGAAAATTCTGTCATACTGATATTTAAATTTCATGACAACTCAATTGTAATTACCAGTAACGACATCCTTATAGAGAATGAGCAATTAATAAAAATTGCAAAATCTATAAAATAATGTTACATTTCCTTCTTCTAAATTGTCTTATATATGAAAAAGAATAAAGGAGAATGGAATGAAAAAAATATTAAGCTTAATTATTATTATGAGTATCTTGCTATCTTTTAGTGCTCAGACACAGGCTTTGGCATATGAGATACCCGAAGGAGAAATCTTTCCTATGTACATTCACATGATGAATTTATCAGCATCCTTAAAAATTAGCGGTTTAGGAGTAGCAACATGTGGTGCGGATATGACTCAAAGCTTAAAAACGGGTTCATGTGAATTGATTATGACTTTACAAAAACTAAATTCGGATGATACCTGGAGCTATGTATACTCATGGACAAAGACAGGCGGTATGTCATGTATAGACTCACAGTCAAGAGCCGTTTCAAAAGGTACATACAGACTTTTTGTAACCGGAATTGTTTATGACAGTGACGGAGATTTTGTTGAAGCGGGAACTATTTATTCATTAAAGAAAACATATTAGAACAATAAAATATCTTATAAACAAGGAAGATTCCAATGAAATCTTCCTTGTTAAAATTCACTTAATATTTTTTTAAATTGCGTAATCGTACAATTGTATTACCTTACCGGTATTTTTTACTTCTTTTGCGGGAATTCCCACAACCGTTGAATTAGGTCTGGTATCGTTTAAAACAACCGCATTTGCTCCTACCCTGGTGCCTGATGCTATATAAATATTGCCTAATATTTTGGCTGCCGCTCCGATAGTCACATTATCTCCTACAGTAGGATGTCTCTTGCCCTTATCGTTTCCCGTACCTCCTAATGTTGCACCGTGAAACATGGTTACATTGTTGCCTACAACAGCGGTTTCACCTATAACAACACCCATGCCGTGGTCTATGAAAAGCCCCTTGCCGATTGTTGCTCCGGGATGAATTTCTATACCTGACATGTGTCTCCCTATATTTGAAATCCATCTCGCCAGAAAGAATCTTTTCTTTTTGTACAGGCTGTGGGATATTTTATATGCTATCAACGCCTTAATGTGAGGATACAAAAGAAATACTTCCATCCTGTTTCTTGCGGCAGGATCTCTGTCAAACACCGAATCTATATCTTCAATAATTGATTTAATAAATTTAATCATATCATCAGCCCTTTCTTTTCAATTGATTTTAGTAGTATTTAACCATTGACAAATACTTTTCGCCGCCATCCGGAGCTATGGTCAATACTTTTTTATTGCCGCCGTATTTAGCCGCAAGCTTTCTTGCTGCTGCCACATTAGCTCCCGAAGAAATACCCACCAGTATACCTGTCTTGGCTGATACCTCAACGGCTGTTTCAATTGCCTCTTCTTCGGATATGGTCAGTATTTCATCAACATTGTCTCCGTCATATGTGCCTGGAATAAAGCCTGCACCGATACCCTGGATTTTATGAGGTCCGGGATTTCCGCCTGATAATACCGGGGATTTTTCCGGCTCCACACCTGCAATTATTATATTATTATTATATTCCTTCAATCTTTTTGAAACTCCCGAAATGGTTCCGCCTGTTCCCACACCTGCCGTAAATACATCGAGATCATTTAACTGTCTGATTATTTCCTCAGCCGTAGTCATATAATGGAATTCAGGATTTGCCGGATTGTTGAACTGGTCAGGCATAAAATTTTTGCTGTTTTCCTTTAAAATTTCATTTGCTCTTTCAATGGCACCCTTCATACCCTTGGCTCCGTCAGTTAAAACCAGTACTGCACCATATGATGAAATCATTGTTCTTCTTTCCACACTCATAGTTTCAGGCATGGTCAGAATTACATTGTATCCCTTCAATCTGCCTATAAGTGCCAATGCAATACCTGTATTGCCGCTGGTAGGTTCGACTATAACGCTGCCTTTTTTCAGCAGTCCTTTTTTCTCAGCATCCAGAATCATACCCAGTGCAGTCCTGTCCTTAATACTCCCTCCGGGATTGAATTTTTCCATTTTAATAAATATATTTTCTCCGGGCAGTTGAACTATAGGTGTATTACCTATCAAGCTTAATGTTGTAAATTGACTCATATTATTACCCTCTTTTTTTAACCCGATAAACTTAAGGAAATTTTAATAGCCGTATTAAAAAACTCCGTCGCTATATAAAATATTATATAGAGACGGAGTATATCCGCGGTTCCACTCTTATTGACAATTAAATTGCCCACTTTTTGCTAGCACCATCATGCTATTATACGATAACGGATATGCTCCGCAGCAGCCTACTATTATATAATAATTTCGGTGCTGTACTCCAAAGGGCACTTCACATATACCTCCGATAAGTATCCTTTCAGCTATGAGATACTCTCTCTAAAAATTCAGTACACGTTACTTTCCTTCTTCATAGTATTTCCTACTAATTTAGTTGGGTTTAGATTTTTTCTTATTATATTACACTCAATCATAAAATGCAACAGTTTTTTAAAAATATTTTTGAAGCTTATTTTTTGTTATTTTCCATTAGCTTCCTTACAAAACTATAAGTAATTTTGGCTGTCAGTCCCCAGATTATATAATCCTTGTATTTATAGAAATAGACAGGATATTTTAAGCTTTCCCAATTGTACTTCTCTCCGCCGTTAAGCATGTGGTAGGGAAAATCATTGTCTGCCTTGGGATAATAATTCATGAAATATTTTTCCGGCTCGTTTTCCATAAAATAAGAAAGAGGTACATGAAATATCTCGGCAACCTCATCCCTGTTATATTTTATTTCATTTATTTCAATATCCTTTATATTTCCTAAATACGTATAAACAAAGGATCCGCTTTTGCTTGTAACAGCGTAGTCCATTTCCGTTATTACTTCTATGTTTTCTCTTTCTATACCAAGCTCTTCACAGGTCTCTCTTACGGCTGCATATTCAGGGTTTTCTCCGGGCTCGATTTTACCTCCGGGAAAAGAAATCTCTCCGGGCTGTCTTATGGATTTTGATCTGACCTCATATATCAGATTGATCTCTCCGTCTATTTCTATCAGCGGAAGCAGAACCGAAAATCTATAGTCCTCATCCATTGGCAGCGGCACAGATTCTGCCATCAGCTTTTTTACATCATTTATGTTCATTTACCTATAAACCTCATCAGTCCAAATATAATAAATATCAATCCAGATATTATCCTTATTATATTAGAAGGTATCCGTTTAGTCAATGATGAACCTATTATTATTCCTACAAGCCCGATTGCAAGCATTCCTGTAACGGAACCCGTTAGTACCAGAGCAGGATAGTCGGCTTCCATTGCCAGAGTCATTGCCGTAAGCTGTGTCTTGTCTCCCATTTCCCCTAATAAAAATGTGAGTGCCGTCGTAATTACCGGACCAAATTTAAAGCTTTTCTTTTTTCCCTCCTCTTCTTCGTATACAATTGTCAAAATACCAAAAACAACAAATATGAATCCGGCAAATATCTGAAGAAGCTCACCCTGTATAACGCTGGATAAGCAGCATCCGATTACAACGGCTGCACCGTGATTTATTAAAACTCCTAAAAGTATTCCTAAAAGCATTTGCATCATTGTATATTTAGCTGATAGAGTCATGAGCATCAATTGAGTTTTATCTCCTATTTCTGCGGTAAATACAAGTGCAAAGGCTTCTAAAAATTCTCCTGCCATACTTTCCTCCATAAATAATTATTTTACATAAATCTTCTTTAATAAAAACAAGTTATATATTATAATATTTTCAGATATACATAATAAGAACCATACGTTTATTTAATTGAGTATATATAATTTTGGAGGAATCATGGGAATTAACATTTTAATAACAACCGCCCCTTTTGGCAACGGTCATAAAATGGTAGCAACTGCATTAAAGAATGCATTTATCAATAAAGGTTACAACAACGTATTTGTTGTTGATTTATTTACTGAGGCACATCCGACAATTACAGAAACAATTAAAAGAGCTTATATCAAAAGCTATGATTTTGGTGAAGCATATTCCATGCTGTATTATGGCTCCGAAAAGTTGACGGATAAAAGAGTTATTGAAATATACCGTAATTTTGGATACAAGAAGCTGAGGGATATAGCCAGATCATTTAATCCTGATGTAATAATCAACACATTTCCGATTTTAGCTTCATTGAAAATAAAAAATGAATCCGGAGAAAACATTCCTGTTTTCAATATTGTTACGGATTTTTACGTCCATAAGCTGTGGCTGAGTGAGGAAATAGATAAATTTTATATAGCCACTGAGGAATTGCAGCAAGAATTGAAAAAAATGAACATACCTGTTGAAAAAACAGTTGTTTC
>JAFACY010000020.1 GCA_023425285.1 Bacillota bacterium | reverse complement strand
ATCATGCGGTTTTAATCCCAGTTTCCCGAGGCTATTCCTCTGTATAGGGCAGATTGCTCACGCGTTACTCACCCGTCCGCCACTAAGTAAGTTACTTCACCAAATTCTGAATCTCTTTGGTGTTGTCACTTGGAATTTGCGTGAAGCTCATTTGCTTCTTTTGCTTAATTCTCTCTTCGTTCACCTTTACTATTATATGTAGTGTTATTTCCCCTTTTGGCAAATGCGCTTGGGGCACTTCGTTCAGCGTTTGGTGAAGCAACTTACTTCGTTCGACTTGCATGTGTTAGGCACGCCGCCAGCGTTCGTCCTGAGCCAGGATCAAACTCTCGTTTAATATTTTCCTTAGCCCAAGCTTTCGCTTAGCTTTTTTTACTTTTTGTTTTGTTTGTTCTTTTTTTCAATTAGAACTCTCAAAGGTTTCTTATGCTGTTTTATTGTCTATGTTCGGTTTCCGCTGTTCCGTCTCTCGAGGACAGCTTGAACAGATTATCACATCTTCTCGATGTTGTCAACTGCCAATTTTTACTTTTTTATTTTTATTTCTAACCCCTATCGGTTAGGAATAAAATCTTATCATACGAGACATGTGATGTCAAGTATTTTTTGTCTTACTTTTTGCTGTCTAATCTGACAGCTTTGTTAGTTTAACACAACTATATGCTATTGTCAACTATGTTTTTACACATTTTTTTCGTCAATTTTCAACTGAACTGAAATGCTTTATCATTTTAGCTTACTTAATTATCTTTGTCAATCCCTTATTGGCAATTTTTAATTTCCATTTTATGCATTTTGCGAAATGTTGACACTATATAAATATACCACTGATATAAGCCTTTTGATTTTTAACCGAAAAACTACTTTAATTTATTAAATACTTTTCAGCCTTTTATGCTAAGTATTTAATGAGTAAAGTAGCTCTTTAATATTTTATCCGGATCCATATTCTTGCTCTTATACAAATACTCCGGAACAACCATGTAATGATCCTGTATTACCTGACAAATCTTATTTAAATCTCTTTCTTTAAAGGCATCGATAATCATATAATGATTAGCTCTTATAGCTTTCGGTATTGAGCTGCGCATCGTATAATAAGCTGCTGCATTTCCGCCCTCAAAGCTTTTCCATGTATCATACAGCGTCTTTATTTCCGCTTCCTCGACTATAGTGGAATGAAAATTTTCATCATTTTCAACAATTCCATATAAATCATTTCTTTTTGACATTTCTCCGATTTCATCAGCAAGTTGTTCTAATTTTTTGATTGTTGATTCCCTCATATTGCCTGAGTAAATTTTTACTGCCAATACCTCAAGAGTTGATCTTATTAAATATATCTCCGACATTTCGCTGGGTGAAATTGTTTTCACCGTGCATCCTTTATTGGGAGAATATGAAATCAAGCCTTCTTGTTCAATCTGCCTCAGGGCTTCCCGGACAGGTCCTCTGCTTATATTAAGCTCTTTTGAGATTTCAAGCTCTTTAATTTTTTCTCCGGGTTTAATTTCACCGGTCAGAATACGTTTTCTTAAAATTATTACGACTTGTTCTCTTAGCGTTTTATAAGAAAAAACAGCACTCATCTTTATACTCCTTTTAATTTTTGTGTAACTTACAACCGAATTGTAGATTGTTGACACTTTTTATTATAGTGACATAAATGCAAATTGTCAACACTTTTAAGTCGTGCTTATACCCCTCAAAATAGCTGCCATACTTTACGAAATATGTAAAATCATGTACAATAATGTTGAGTTTTAAAAGCCCATATAATATAATTGCCCATGTAGATGCTTAATAATTTTTAAAAAAAGCCGATATAAAAAGCGAGAAAGTATAATGTAAGCAGGTGAAAATTAATGGAAAATACCACTATTAAAATGCTGTCCTCTTCAGAATTGTCATATTTCTGTTCTCAGATTGCTATGGTCCTGAAATCGGGAATGCTCATAGCCGACGGAATTGAATGGATGTACAACGACATGGATGACGGAAATATAAAAAATGTTCTGAAGCTTTTGAAAGACAATTTGTCTGAAAAGATGCCTCTTTACAAAGCGATGGATAATACAAAGTTGTTCCCCTCATATATAGTGAACATGAGCCAGATAGGAAGTGTTACAGGCAGGCTGGATGATGTAATGAGCGCCTTGTCTGATTATTATGAGAGAGAGGATTTTTTAAAGAGTAAAATTAAGAGCTCTATATTTTATCCTACACTTTTATTTGCCATGATGTCTTTTGTAATTGCATTATTGGTTACAAAAATATTTCCTATATTTGAAAATATGATAAATGAGCTGGGTGGAGAATCCATGGGACAAAATTCGTTTTTAATGTCCTTTTCCACAGGCGTTTTTATAGGCAGATTTACATTAATATTGGTTATAGTGATTATATTACTGATTGCCTTTGTGTATATAATGAACAAGACTGAAAGCGGTAAATCAGCCATCAGAAAATTTTTAAACAATTTTGTTTTTACGAAATCCATAATGAAGAAAATAACAGCTTACAGGTTGTCCTCTTCCTTATCCCTGCTGCTGTCAAGCGGCATGAATATTGATAAATCCATGGATATGCTGCTGGAGGTTGTAGATGACCCTATTCTGAAGCAGAATATCCGGTCATGCAGTGCATCAATGAGCAAGGGAGAAAGCTTTATTGATTCTGTTTCTGAATTATCTTTATTTTCAAGCATGCACATACAAATGCTTAACATGGGACAACGTACGGGAGAAATGGACGTCGTTATGAGAAAATTGACCAACATATACGAAAATGAAGCGGATCGTTCAATAAGCAATGCTGTTTCACTGATTGAGCCGGCATTGGTCGGAACTCTTTGTATAGTTATCGGTTTTATACTTATATCTGTCATGCTTCCTTTAATGAACATAATGTCATCGATCGGTTAGCGGGAGGTAGTAAATGAAAAGGCACAGCTTCGCCGCAGTTGCAACTATATTATTATTTTTATTTTTCTTTTATACATCTGTTGAAAACGTAAAAATACGAAGAGATAATGAAAACATACATATTTTAGAGGATGCTATCATCAGAAGTGCTGTTCAGGCCTATTCCATAGAGGGGTTCTATCCTCCCGATATACAGTACATGGAAGACAACTACGGACTTATGGTGGATCATGAGAAGTATGCAATAAGTTATGATGTTTTCGCATCAAACATAATGCCTGAAGTGGTAATATACTTAAAATTAAGAAGGGATTAATATGCTCAGTCAAAATCACAACAAACAGTCTTCATTCCAACTGATATTTATAATGCTGTTATTTCTGATTATTGTTGTTATGTCGGTAATGATAATTTTGCACGGTCAGAAAATATATGAAAGTATAAACGAAGACAGATCGGACAATTATGAAAAGCGTGTATCTCTTTCCTACATAGCAAACAAGGTCAGACAGGCAGACAGGGAAAATTCCATACGTATTGAAAATTCAGGTGATATTCAGTCTTTAGTAATAAGGGAATTGTACGACGGGGATTATTATGAAACATGGATTTATTTTTATAATGGCGGACTATATGAATTGTTTGCGGGTGAAGGCATCCCGTTTAATCCTGATGACGGCATGAAAATCATGGATGTTGACAGCTTTTCTATTGAAAGATTAAATAACAAGCTTTATAAATTTACGGCAGGATACGATAAATATAATGCAGAATTGATAATAAACGTAAATTCCGGTCAATCACGGGGTGCGATATGAAAAATAAGTTTTCCGTTAATTTAGAAGTAACTTTGGTTGAAATAATATTATCGGTATTAATTTTTGCCATAGCCGGTGTAATAAGCCTGAATTGCTTTTTCATGGCGAGATTTACTCAGGTGAAAGCAAATGATAAGGTAACTGCAGGAAATCTGATTCAATCAGATATAGAAACAATCAAATCTCTTGAAAGCTCAGCCGAGGTGACAGATTTTCTGCTTAATAACTTTCAGCTCTTAAAAAATGAAAACAATGTGAGCACATATGTTAACTTTTACGATAAAGACTGGAATTTATGCGAAGAAGGCAATAACGAATATTTGATTATGATAAGTATATCCGATGAATTTACCGCTAATGGTACATTGACAGATATTGAGCTTGTTGCCGAAAGGATTAAGCCCTATCCCTTCATAAACAAAAACAATGACAGCCCATCCATATATGCTGTTGAAACGAGTAAGTTTTTCCCGGGCTATCAGCGGGGGTTGTCATGAAAAATAATATATCTATGGGAATGGGCGGAACCTTGGTAATAGTTATATTTGTAGTTCTTTGCCTTACGATTTTTGCCACATTGTCATTTACTACTGCTTATTCCGACTTAAAATTAGTCAATAAAACTCAGGAAATGTCTTCCGATTATTATGCAGCCGAAGGAAATGCAGAAAAAAAACTGTCAGAGATTTTTGATACTATGGTTGAAGCGACACAAGGAGACCCAAATGATTACTATCACATATTATCGTCTATGCTATCACAAACAAGTGATGTAAAGATAATAAGCAGCGATAAAAATGATTTTAAAATATATTATGAGGTTCTTGGAGAAAAGAATCAAAAGATATGTGTAACTCTGAGGATTTCAAACGATAAAACAAATATCCCGGAATACGAAATAGTAACCTGGAACTTAGCAAATATTGAATTGCCTGTTTACGAAGAGAAATTTATTGACTTATGGGAAGGTATAGAATAATGAAAATTATGGACATATTTAATTATGCAATTGAAAACAATGCTTCGGATATTTTTATAGTTGCGGGACGCCCCTTGTCATACAAAATAATGGGTGAAATTGTTTCATTTAATGATTCTCCTCTTACGGCAGAGGAATCGTATGTAATGATATACGATATATTTAAGCTGGCTAAAAACGACAGCATGGACGATCTTCATTCCAGGGGTGATGTTGACTTTTCATTTTCTATTCCTAAGTTAGGGAGATTCAGAGTAAGTGCATATATGCAGCGCAATTCCTATGCCGCGGTTATAAGGGTGGTATTCTTCCAGTTGCCTGATCCTCATAAATTAGGAATTCCCGACACAGTAATGAATATGTACAAAAAAACAAAGGGGCTGATTTTAATAACAGGTCCCGCAGGCAGCGGAAAATCCACAACTCTCGCCTGTATAATTGATAAGATAAACGCCGAAAGAAACTGTCATATTATGACCTTTGAGGATCCTATTGAGTTTATACACAGACACAAAAAATCAATAGTCAGCCAAAGAGAAATTTCAACAGACACCAAAAGCTATATTTCGGCGCTGAGATCATCTCTGAGGCAGGCTCCGGATGTTTTGCTGATCGGTGAAATGAGAGATCTTGAGACAATTGAAATTGCCCTGACTGCCGCGGAAACGGGTCATCTGGTGCTTTCAACCCTGCACACTACCGGTGCGGCAAACACCATTGACAGAATAATTGACGTATTCCCTGCAAATCAACAGCAGCAGATAAGAATTCAATTATCCATGCAGCTGCAGGCAGTTATATCTCAACAGCTCATTCAGTCACCTAAAAATGGAAGAGTACCCGCTTTTGAAATAATGACAGCAAACAATGCAATTTCAAATTTGATAAGAGAATCAAAAATACATCAGTTAAACAGCGTCATATATTCTTCCGAAGAAAACGGTATGAAATCAATGGATTCAAGCATATTGGAGCTGTATAAAAATGGTATGATAAATAAAGAAAATGCAATAATGCATTCTATGGACCCGGATCTGATATCGAAAAAGCTAAAGTAAGCAGACGACCCAAATTTCAATTTGGTGTCGGTCGCTTATCCTGAGCGTTAGCGAAGGATCTTGTTTGACAAAAGATGAGATTCTTCACTAACGTTCAGAATGACAGAATGATAAAAGCCCCCGAGGAGGAGGAGGGGCTTTTAATATTAGTACTCAAATTTCTTTGTGTAATATTGTCTATCAATAAGTTTGTTCGTATATTCCATTACCTTCGGGCTGTTTGACTGCTTTGCCGAGGAAGCAATGGTGGAATCCATCAGCTTCCAGTCCTTGCCGTCAAAGTATAGTTTGTCTAAAGCTATCCAGCCTGTTTCCTTTGTATATACTTCATTCCATGCGTGGAATACATTAAGATTCTGCGAATATCCTGTTACCAGTTTCGTCGGTATGGAATTTGAGCGAAGCATTGCTGCCATCAGCGACGAATAATCGTAGCATATACCCTTGTTGTTTTTTAAAATTTCATCAACTTCAGGCAGGTAATCACTTGTAACATTTTTTGCCTTGTCATTATCATATGTGAGATTGGATATTACATAATCATATATGGCTTCAACCTTTTCCAGATCATTTTCTTTGTTGTCCGCAAGTTCTTTAGCTTTCTTTGAAGTCTCCGAATCCTCGGTAAAGCTTATCATCTGACTTGATATTAAAAATGGAGCATTCTGATCCTTCAATTTTACATCTATATCTACGGTTTGCATTGTTGCATATTTGTTATCACTCAGATTTTCAAATACTTTTACTTTGTATTTTCCGTCTCCTAACTGAAGAGGATATGTATCGTATTCACCCTTGTTGTTTAAATTGTATGTATATTGCACTGAGTCCTTTTCTATTATTACCTTTAATTTCTTTGTTGTTTCCTTCAAATATTTAATCTTTACATATCCATCAGTTACGTTTGAAACGTCTATTTCTGATTTAGTTCCCTTACGAATATCTGCTCCGTAAGCAACAGATGAAAATGCTGATATTAATATAAGTGTGAATATGATTATTTTTATTTTTTTCATTAGTAATCCCCTCCCTGATAACAAAAAAAGCTTTGCAAAATTGCAAAGCATATATCCGAATAATGTACACATGTACAGCAACTGGCTGTCATACCGCTTTTGCGGCTTAGACCCTATAGCTTTGCGTCATTTCCTTTAGGAAATTTTGCCTATTTAATTGTCTATATAATAACATGACTGTCTAAATTTGTCAATAAGTATTTTGATATGTTTTATTCTCTCTCCGCAGCATAAAAAACTGATTCTGAGCCGTTGTAATATCCATACTTTTTAAACTTCATACCGCTTTTCTCAAGAGATTTAATCGCTCCCGTATTATTGATATCTGTTACGGCAATGATTTCTCCTATATTTAATTTATATAGTCCATATTCTATGACTGCTTCCGTTAACTCCGAAGCATATCCCTTACTCCAATATTCCGGTAAAATCTTTGTTCCGATTTCTACAGCTTTAATTTTACTTGAATATGTCAGTTGAGTTATTCCTATTATTTCTCCGGTATCCTTAAGGGCAACCGCCCAATTGTTAAGCTTGCTTCTGCCGTAGCTATCAATTATTTTACTTAGCTGTCTTCTGCACTCGCTCAATGTGCTCAGCTTATACCATGGAATGAATTCCAGCAGTTTTCTGTTGCTTTCGATTCTATACAGACTCATAATGTCATCTTCATCAAATTCCCTGATTATTAATCTTTTTGTTTCGATAATATGATTCATTGAATCGCCTCACAATACTTCATAATATAGTCTATCTTATGAAGCAGGACTTCCCATTGTGAGAAAATTATTTACAAGATGCTTACATTTTCGTACATACAGGCACAATTACGCCCTCTTTGCTTAGCCATGTACATTGCTGAATCAGCCTGAATCAGCATATCTTCGATGGAATGAACCCTTCCCGCAGGAGAATGTGCCATACCTATGCTGACCGTAACCTGCAGCTCATTTTCCTGACACGGAATTATTGTGGTCTCAATATTCTTACGTAGCTTTTCAACTACTTTAATCATCTGGTCGGCAGTTATATCCTCCAGCAAAACTACGATTTCTTCTCCGCCATAGCGTCCGACTATATCATTTTTGCGGAAGTGGCCTTTTATCATTACAGCAATTGTTTCTAAAACAACGTCTCCACAGGAGTGACCATACGTATCATTGACTGACTTGAAATGATCCAGATCAATCATCAGCAAGGCAAATGGCTGATCCTTTGACTTATCTGCGTTAAGCGTATAATTTGAGCGTTCAAAAAATGTGGCTCTGTTAAAAATATGCATCAACGGATCAAAGGTTGCTTTACCATACAGCTTTTTCAGTTGATTTTCTTTATTGGTTATATCATGAAATACAATACAGATAGCACTGCTTTTACTGTTTTGCATAATATGTGTCTTGGATATATTGTAAAAACGCATCTCGCCATCTATCTGAAGGCACATCTCACCTTCACTTTCAAGTCTCTTCACCTGCTCCATGGTTTCTCCGGGAGGCAGTGTATTCAACTCCGGAAACAACTGCTTTGCCGCTCTGTTTGCATCTAAAAATGTATAATCCTTACCGCATACGATGAAGGCATCAGCCATTGATTCAATAACTCTGGCCCTGGCAAGCGGCACAATATTTAACAGATTATGAATACGCACAGAATATAAAAGCAGTGCATTTGAAACCGCAACGGCAAATGGATTCAAATCCAGTCTGAGAATATTGTATGATAATGTGTGATAGACATAAACAAAGAACGGAATCAAAATAGCTGCCAGCAAACTGATACTCTGATATTTCTGCTGTTTTGTTTCTCTTTTCATATGCTTCAAAATACGATGTATGCTCAAAAAAACAAATATAAGGTTATACAGGTTTGCAATATGGCTTACGGGTCCCGGATATCCCTGACAATTGGCAATCATACCGTTCCAGAAATACTCAATGTGAGTGTAGTTAATCTTTATAAGAGGAAACGCCTGAATAGTGACCACATTGAATACCGGCAACGCAAAAATCAGGCAGTGTCTGCGAATGCTGAACCTTTTATCTCCATAGATATCTCTGACAAACAGATAGGTTAAAATCACAATAAACGGAGTACCCATCTTCTGCACCCGCACACCCGTAAAAGCAGCCTCAAGTGTCGGAGATGTAATTTCTATCAGATAGCCTGCCGAAAACAAAAATGCACAGACAGAAATAAATATCATAAAAAATGACCGTTCCGAATTATTATTTGTAACGGCATATATAAGCAACACAACTGAAGCAACAGTTGAAAAAAGCATGAACCAAACATAAATATTCAATTTTAATGTCCTCCCCAAGCAAGAAGCAAATATTATAAAAATCCGGTTAAAAAGGATATCTTTTTAACCGGATAATTTCAGTGCGGATGAAGGGACTCGAACCCCCACGGTATCCCGCTAGATCCTAAGTCTAGT
>JAFACY010000300.1 GCA_023425285.1 Bacillota bacterium | reverse complement strand
AATACACCGAATTCCCAATTTATGCGACACAAGGAGCAAATAAATTGGTGAATGAGACTGTTTATAAACAAAAGTTAAAAATATTATATTTTGGGTATAATATCTGCATATATTTAGCAGAGATAATTATTTTTTAAACAGGAAGTGAATTATGGTAAAAAAATATTTGTTTGTAGGATTAGGGTTTGTATTTTTTGCACTGGGAGCTATAGGGACTTTGTTACCTGTTCTTCCCACAACTCCTTTTCTTTTGGCTGCAGCTTTTTTCTTTGCAAAGGGCTCTGAAAAATTCAATAACTGGTTTTTGTCAACAAAGTTATATAAAAATCATCTGGAGAGCTTTATATCTGAAAGGGCTATGACATTTAAAACGAAAGCATGCATATTGGGTTTTGCATCCACCATGCTTATAATTGCCTTTGTGTCAGTAGACAATATAATTGTAAAAGGCGTTATTGCTTTTGCATTTTTCTTTAAATACTACTACTTTATTTTCCATATAAGAACAATAAAAGAAGATGAAAAAATAAATAATTAAAATATGAAAACTGCCACATACACTGAGGCAGTTTAATTTTTTATAGAACCTGATTAATTATGCTGAATCTATGACATCCTTGAAAAATGATCTATAGCCTTGGCAAAGTCCGTAATTGTCTTATCAACATCACCATGCTCAATACCTTCCCTTACACAATGATTCAAATGACCTTCCAGTATAATCTGTCCGACCTTATGTAAGGCACTTTTAGCCGCATTGATTTGTATCAATATATCTTCGCACGGTATGTCCTCTTCAATCATTTTATCTATGGCCTTAATCTGTCCCGTAAGTTTATTTATTCTTCTATGAAGATTATCCGTATCCATACACTGACGCATAAATTCACGCTCCCTTCTGCATGATACCCACAGGGGTGTAAATAGTATATCATTGGTTTAATGAACCGTCAAGAAATACGATTCCAAAATAATATTGACAAAAAAATTTCACACCTCTATAATATACATATACCCCTATGGGTATAAAGGAGGATTGTGATTGTTAAAATTATTAAAAGAGGATGAAAACAGAACAATTTTATTTCTTGTCATATCATTTGCTTCAATAATTGTAAGCTTCTTTAATTTAGGCAGACTGCCTGTTGATACTGCATGGGCCGCAATTCTGCTGTGCGGTATACCTATTGTCAAGGGAGCTGTAATAGGTATTGTTACCGAATTTGATATCAAGGCAGATGTGCTGGTTTCAATGGCTCTGATTGCCTCAATTATGATTGGTGAAATATTTGCTGCCGGAGAAGTAGCATTTATTATGGCACTTGGAGCATATCTTGAGGAACGTACGGTTGCTAAGGCAAGAGCAGGTATTGAGAAGCTTGTACACCTCACTCCGACGACAGCAAGGATTATCAGATCAAATGAAGAAATAATCGTACCTGCCGAGAACGTGCGGGCGGGAGATATTTTGCGTGTACTTGCCGGAGAAACTATAGCTGTGGATGGAATTATCACAGACGGTCAGACTTCTGTCGATCAGTCGGTTATGACAGGAGAGTCCCTTCCGGTTGACAAGGGTATGGGGGATGAGGTATACAGCGGTACGGTCAATCAGTTTGGTACATTTGATATGAAGGCTACAAAGGTTGGTGAGGACAGCTCCTTGCAAAGGATGATCCGTCTGGTGCAATCGGCCGATGCAGGAAAGGCAAAAATTGTAGGGATTGCGGACAGATGGGCTACATGGATTGTAGTTGCTGCCTTGATTTCCGCAGGAATTACCTGGATTACTACGGGGGAAATAATACGTGCTGTTACCATATTGGTTGTATTTTGTCCATGTGCCTTGGTGCTTGCAACGCCTACAGCTATTATGGCAGGCATAGGCAATGCTGCAAAGTCCGGTATTCTTATTCGTGAGGGAGATGCACTGGAAAGACTTTCGGAAGTAAAGTGCATTGCTTTTGACAAAACAGGAACTCTGACATACGGAAATCCTGAAGTCGCGGCAGTAAACAGTAATTATGACATATCCAATGAACGGTTATTGTTTCTTACGGCTTCGGCAGAGCAGCGTTCTGAGCATCCGCTGGGAAAGGCCATTGTTTCATATTATAAGAATATTTCAGATATATCGCTGCAAGAGCCTATAGAGTTTCAAATGCTTGCCGGCAGAGGAGTTTATGCCGTTATAGACGGTCATGCTATACTTGCCGGAAATGCCGAAATGCTTCGCGACAATAATATTCCTATATCTCAAATGATAATGGATGATGCTGAGAAATATAAAAACGACGGCTGTACAATTATATTTATTTCGGTGGACGGGAATGCATCAGGATTTATAGCTTTATCAGATACTTTGCGTCACGATGCTGTTGACATGGTAAGGAGTATTGAGCAGGTCGGAGTCAAGAGTGTGCTTCTGACCGGGGATAATAAACATGCAGCATCTCGTGTCGCAAAGCTTACAGGAATTAATAATATTCATACGGACTGCATGCCTGAAAATAAAATGTCTGTCATCGATAGGTACCACGGTTCGGGTGAGTTGGTTTGCATGGTCGGGGATGGAGTAAATGATGCTCCCGCACTTAAAAGAGCTCACGTAGGTATTGCAATGGGAGGTGTCGGCAGTGATATTGCTGTTGATGCCGCTGATATTGTCCTTGTGGGTGACGATATAAAAAGTATCCCTCATTTGCTTGTTCTGTCTAAAAAGACAATGAATACTATCCGAGGAAATATGATATTTTCCATGCTGCTTAATTTTGCTGCTATTATTATGGCTATGGCAGGACTTCTCGGTCCTGTATTGGGTGCACTTATACATAATGCAGGCTCGGTTGCGGTAATTATTAATTCATCTTTATTATTAAAATGGAAGTCCAGCGGTGTGATGTCAAGAGGGAAATGAAATAAAAAACATATATTTTTGATTTATTTCTCAAAAGACAAAAAACAACCACCAAAGCCCTGTCGACCAAATTTTAAAAAAATGAGCAGGGC
>JAFACY010000299.1 GCA_023425285.1 Bacillota bacterium | reverse complement strand
GCCCTGCTCATTTTTTTAAAATTTGGTCGACAGGGCTTTGGTGGTTGTTTTTTGTCTTTTGAGAAATAAATCAAAAATATATGTTTTTTATTTCATTTCCCTCTTGACATCACACCGCTGGACTTCTCATCCCAAAATGATTTTATTTCATTTACTAAATTATCTGCATTATTAATCCTTTTATAATGTCTCCAGTGCTCCGGAAACAGTCTTATGTACGTAATCTGACACAAACGTGAATCTATCATAAGCACAGTCCCTCTATCTTCCTCTGTTCTTATTACCCTGCCTGCAGATTGTAAAATTTTATTGAAGCCTGGATATTTATATGCAAAATCATATCCCGAATTATATTTTTTATCAAAAAAGTCCTTAATAATATTTCTCTCAAAAGAAATCTGCGGTATTCCTGTTCCTATTATAACCGCACCTATTAATTTTTCAAGAGGTAAATCAATTCCCTCCGAAAATACTCCTCCCACAACGGTAAATAACACCAGCCCCGTCTCATTTTTGAATCTGTTCACTATTTCATCCTGCTCTTCTTCATTAAGACCCTGATTTTGTAAAATGATGTTTGAGGTGTCATACAGGCTTTCATAAATGTCATAAATTTTCCTCATAAAGCTGTAGGAAGGGAAAAACACCATGTAATTGCCTTTCTTTTCTGATACGGATTTATTTATATAGCCGCATGCCGCTTCTATGTTTGCTTCTCTTTCCGTATATTTCATCGAAATATCAGAGGTTATCATCAGTTTCAGTCTTTCATCCTCAAATGGTGATCTTATCTTTAATACATGATCATCGTTATCTCCGCCTAAAATATATCTGAAATATTTGAGCGGGGTTAAGGTTGCAGAAAAAAATACAGAAGCCCAGGCATTTTTTAATATTTCCTTCAACACGGACGACGGGTCTGTTAAAAATAATTTAACCTTGGTTTTATTTCCCGTAAAATCAACGTAGTAGCAAAAATTTGAATCTGCAATTTCGGAAATTTTTATAAAAAAGGTGCTTTTGAAATAAATATCAATCAGCTCATCGGGTATGATTTCACTTTTTTTGTCATTTATATATTCTTCCGCCGCAATTGAAAATTTTCTAAGAGAATTTATCAGCTCTGACGGTTCATTTTCTAAAATTACGGGCTCACCGTCAGCCTCTTTTTTTATTTCAATAAATTTCTTGTTTATATTAAGCAATGTACTTCCGATTTTTTTATTGATTTTTTTCATTTCCTTATATAGCTCATAAAAGTCTTCCTTTATGAGTTCGGGAGAATACATGTCCCTCGTTCTGTCCTCAAGATTATGAGCTTCATCAATGAGCAGTATATCGTTGGAATTTTTAAACACATCATCTCTCTGAAGTGCAACCCTCGGGTCAAAATAATAATTGTAATCGCATATGACGGCATCTGACATATAACCTAAATCAAGCGAAAATTCAAAGGGGCATAAATCGTGCTTTTTAGCGATTTCCTCTATGTACTCCCTGTCAAACAGACAGTTATTTTTTATGGAATCCTTGAGAGGCGCATTGAGCCTGTCATAATATCCTCTGGCATAGGGACAATACTCGGGATCGCAGTTCGTTTCATCCATGAAGCATATTTTGTCCTTGGCGGTTATAACCGTTGTTCTGAGGCTTAATCCCTTGTTGACCATCATTTTAACCGTATTAAAGGCAATTGTCTTGGTGGATGATTTGGCCGTGAGATAATAAATCTTGGTGTTGCTTTTATAGTTCATTGATTTAATTGCAGGAAATAAAACAGATATTGTCTTGCCGACACCTGTGGGTGCCTGAGAAAATAACTTTTTTCCTTCCTTTATTGTGCTGAATACAGCAACGGAAAAATCCCGCTGACCCTTTCTGTAGCAATCAAACGGAAATTTCAGCTCATCAATTGTTCTTTCTCTTTCCTTTTTTAAATCTATGATTGTTTGTGCCCAGTCAATATATGAACTCAGCAGTTCATAAAAAAATGACTCCAGCTCGCTCAAATTATAGCTGTAAAGAATTGTCTTTGTTTTATCCGTGTCCAGGTTATAGTATCTCAATTGTACGGAAATATTATCTAATTCGTTATCCAGGCAGTAAATATATGCGTAGCATTTTGCCTGTGCAATATGAGCTTCATTATAGTCCTTTTCTATAAAATCTAAATTTGTGTAGGTGGATTTAATTTCATCTACAGTGATTCCGTTATTTTCGGATATTATACCGTCAGCTCTTCCCTCAATTATAAAATTTATATTGTTGACGGTAAATTCTCTTTTAAGGAAATATTCCTTCTGATAGCTTTCTCCCATTGAGGATTGAAGAATTTTATGTACCCGGATTCCCTCCATGGCTCGTTCGGGACTCAGATTTTTTACGTTGATATCTCCGCTTTTATATACAAATTCAACTAAATCTCTGACTGAAAGCTTAATATTGTCCATAATTAACTCCAAAAAAAATAATAATAAATACATAATCAGACAAAGACGTATGTCTTTGTTACATCTGTGTACTTATTATAACATAATTATACCGATATAAAAATTACTATTTTATATATTGCACGCATTTAACCTTGTTTCCGGATACTTCAAGCTTATCGGAAAGACCTTCGACCAGCATTAAGCCTCTTCCCGATTCACAAAAATCATATTCTCCGCAGGTTTTTTTCTTGTAAAAATTTCCCGATCCCTCATCAGATACTTCTATAGTAACACAGGAATTATTAATCAATAAATTAATAATTACCTGTTTATTTTTATCTCTTTGATTCCCATGTAATATACTGTTTATAATCAATTCGTTCAATATAACCTTCGTGTTGAAGAAGGTGTTTTCATTTACAATATTTTTTATGCTGTCTAAAATTTCCTCAACAGTCATTTTTACATTGTTTATGTCGCTCTTCAGATAACGCTCAACCCTATAATCCATTATCATTCCTCCAGTTAAAAGCATTATACCCAAGTATCATGCCTTTAATCAGTTTGCATAAAATTTAACATGAATTTTTACTTCAAATTGAGCTATTTATCATTTTCGATGCCTAAAATATTTTCAAACAGCGTCCATATTTGCTCAACACCTGCCTTTGATGCTGCCGAAAATGGAAATATCACATTATTATCCGAAATTTTCAGTGTCTTTTTAATTATACTGACGCTTTTCATTTGTTGAGATTTCGACAGCTTATCTGCTTTTGAAGCGATGACATACCCCGTATAGCCGCAGCTTTTTATCCAGTCGTACATCTGAATATCATTGCTGCTGGGTTCATGTCTGATATCAACAAGCAGAATTACTTCCTTAAGTTGATTTCTGTTATGCAGAAATGTATCAATCATTTTGCCCCATTTTTCTTTTTCGGTTTTTGATACCTTTGCATATCCGTATCCCGGCAAGTCCACGAAATTGAATGAATCATTAATATTGTAAAAATTTAATGTCTGTGTCTTTCCCGGCTGAGAGCTGGTTCTTGCCAGACTTCTCCTGTTCAGCAAAGCATTGATCATTGAGGATTTCCCCACATTTGATTTGCCGGCAAAAGCTATCTCGGGAACAACCGTATCGGGGTATTGTTCTTTTTTAACAGCCGTTATAAGTAATTCTGCTTTTTTAATAATCATAAAAACCTTCCTATTTTTTAATCCGTAGCTCTTAACGCATATTTTACTACGTCTTCTATTTTATCCGCATAAACTATTTCCATTGAGCGGATTATTTTATTATCTATTTTTGATACGTCCGGCTTATTCTTGGTGCTCAAAACAACTCTTTTTATGCCGGCTCTCTTTGCGGCCAGGAGCTTTTCCTTCAATCCGCCTATGGGCAGCACTCTGCCTGTTATTGTAATTTCTCCCGTCATAGCCACATCTTTTCTCACCGGAACTTTGGTGAGTGCCGATATAACTGCCGTAGCCATAGTTATGCCTGCCGACGGACCGTCCTTGGGGATTGCTCCTTCAGGCACATGAATGTGTATGTCCGTTTCCTTGAACTGACTGTAATCTATTTTGAACTTTTCGGCATTTGCCTTTATATAGCTTAAGGCTGCCATGGCTGATTCCTTCATTACCTCGCCTAATTTTCCCGTAAGCTGCAGCTTGCCGTCACCCTTCATGGTGTTTACCTCTATAAACAAGGTTTCTCCGCCGACCCTGGTCCATGCAAGACCCGTAACAACTCCTACCTGATCCTCTTCATATGCCAGATCATAATCATACTTGGGAATACCCAGATATTTTTTCAGATTTCCGTTGTTGATTGTAACGGTCTTCTTTTTATTTTCAACTATTTGCACGGCGGCCTTTCTTACCAATGACCCGATATTTCGCTCGAGATTACGTACACCGGATTCTCGGGTGTATCTTTCGATTATTTCCATTACGGCATTTTGCGAAATATTTACCTGGTTCTCTTTTAAGCCGTGTTCTTTAATTTGCTTTTTAGTAAGATATTTTTCGGCAATATTTATTTTTTCCATGTCCGTGTAGCCGGATATTTCTATTACTTCCATTCTGTCCAGTAACGGACCGGGAATGGTTGATGTTGTATTTGCGGTGGTAATAAACATTACATTTTCCAGACTGAAGGGAGCTTCAATATAGTGATCCGTAAACGTCTTGTTTTGCTCGGGATCCAATACCTCCAGCAGTGCAGACGCAGGGTCTCCCTTGTAATCACTTGCAAGCTTATCTATTTCATCAAGCAAAAACACAGGGTTGTTGGACTTTGATTTGGCAATCAACGATATTATTCTTCCCGGTATAGCTCCTATATATGTCCTCCTGTGACCTCTGATTTCAGCTTCGTCTCTTACGCCGCCCAATGACATTCTGACATATTTTCTGTTCATAGCTCTGGCTATGGATTTAGCTACGGATGTTTTTCCAACTCCCGGAGGCCCTACAAAGCAAAGTATGGGACCCTTCATATCCTTGTGTATTGACTTAACGGCAAGATATTCGATTATCCTTTCCTTCACATCCTCAAGGCCGTAGTGATCCTCAGACAATACGCTTCTTACCTTCTTTAAGTCGGTGTTGTCCTTTGTTTTTTTGTTCCATGGCAGATCGATGAGCCAATCCACGTATGTCCTTATAACTCCGGCATCAGGCGATGATGAGGAAATTTTCAAGAGCTTGTTTATTTCCTTTTCTGCCTTTTCTCTTACTTCCTTAGGCATATTGGCTTCTTTTATTTTGCTCAGATATTCGTCAACCTCAAACTCCACACTTTCATCTTCTCCCAGCTCCTTCTGTATGGCTCTGAGCTGTTCTTTTAAATAATAATCCTTCTGAAATTCACTGACCTGTTTTCTCACAGTCTCACTGATTTCATTTTCGATTTCTAAAACTCTTATTTCCTTAGTTAAATATCCGTTAATTGCTTCCAGTCTTTTATATGGATCAAATATCTCCAGCAGCGTCTGTTTTTGTTCATATTTCAAATAAATATATGATGCAACAACATCGGCAAATTTGTCGGGATTTTTAATCTCTTTAAGAGAATCAAGTGCGTCCGGTGCTATCTTAGGATATATCAACGAATACTCCTCAAAGTTTTCCAGAGTCAAGCGGATTATTGCTTCCAGTTCATCATTTATCTGGATATTATTATATATATATTCATTCAATATAACCTCAAAATACGGCTCCATCTGAACAATGGACACAATTTTGGCTCTGTTCAGACCTTCAACCAGCACTCTTATATTATCTCCGGGAAGCTTAATCATTTGTTTGATTTTGCAAATGACACCAACCTCATAGAAGTCATCTTCCTTGGGTGTATCCAGATCTGCTTCCTTTTGTATGGTGAGAAAAATATCCGAGTCTTCCAGCATGGCTTCTTCCAAAGCATTTATTGATTTTTCCCTGCCGATATCAAAATGCATCATCGCATCAGGAAATATTCCGATTCCCCTGATAGGAATCAGAGGGAGTCTTTTATTTTCTACACTGTAATTTTCAATCATACAATCTCCTTAGTATAAAAACTGCCTGCTTAAGCAGGCAGTTCACTATCTTTTTTATCGTTCAATAATTTCTTAGTCAATACCAGTTTCGGATCGCTTTTATTAACTATCGTATCCTTTGTTATAACACATTTTTTTATGTCATTTCTGGATGGAATTTCATACATAACATCAGTCATTGTAGTTTCAAGTATACCTCGAAGACCTCTTGCGCCTGTTTTTATTTCCAGAGCTCTTTCTGCTATTTCTTCCAAGGCATCCTTTTCTATCTCCAATTCAACATTATCCATTTTGAACAATTCTTTATACTGCTTTACAAGGGAGTTCTTTGGTTCTGTCAAAATAGCAATCAAAGCACTTTTATCCAATTTTTCTAAAGCAACTACAATCGGCATCCTGCCTACGAATTCCGGAATCAAACCGAATTTCAACAAATCCTGTGTCTGAACCTGCTGCATGAGCTTATCGGTATCCATGGCAGTATTAGCCGTAAGATCGGCACCAAATCCGATACTTTTTTTGCCTATTCTTTTTTGTACTATTTTTTCTATTCCGTCAAAGGCTCCGCCTAAAATAAATAATATGTTTGTAGTATCTATCTGTATGAACTCCTGATGCGGGTGCTTTCTTCCACCCTGAGGAGGTACGTTTGCGACAGTTCCTTCCAATATTTTAAGAAGTGCCTGCTGCACACCCTCTCCGCTTACATCTCTCGTTATGGATGGATTTTCTGAGCGTCTCGAAATTTTATCGATTTCATCAATATAAATGATGCCTTTTTCTGCTCTTTCCACATCAAAATCCGCTGCCTGCAAAAGCTTCAACAATATGTTCTCAACATCCTCACCGACATAGCCTGCTTCTGTCAATGATGTTGCATCTGCAATTGCAAATGGTACATTCAAAAGTCTTGCCAATGTCTGTGCAAGATACGTCTTGCCGCTTCCCGTAGGTCCCAGCAGCAAAATATTACTTTTCTGGATATCTACACCGTCATCTTTTGCTTTATAATTAATTCTTTTATAATGATTGTATACTGCAACCGCCAGACTTTTCTTTGCCTGATCCTGATGAATTACATACTCATCAAGCTTTTCTTTTATTTCCTTTGGTTTAGGAAGTTCAGTAAAATCATATTCTTCGAATAAGTCTATATCGTCATCCACAATATTATGACACAATTCAATACATTCATCGCAGATGTACACATCAGGACCGGCTATCAATCTTCTTACCTGTTCCTGAGCCTTTCCGCAAAACGAGCATTTGATTTGCTTATCATTATTTTTGCTCATTGAAACACTCCTTATTTTCTTTTGGCAATTATATCATCTATTATGCCATAAGCCTTCGCTTCCTCCGCTGTCATGAAGTTATCCCTGTCAGTGTCGTGCGCAACCTTTTCTATGGGCTGACCGGTTTTTTCACTTATTATCTCATTCAAGGTATCTCTTATTTTGATAATTCTGTCAGCATGTATTTTTATGTCAGATGCCTGGCCCTTCATTCAGCCAAGAGGCTGATGAATCATTATTTCTGAGTTAGGAAGGGCAAATCTTTTTCCCTTAGCTCCTGACAATAACAAAAATGCAC
>JAFACY010000243.1 GCA_023425285.1 Bacillota bacterium | reverse complement strand
GATTAATTCCATAATGACCGGTCGCAATTCTGCTGCCAGACGTCCGTATTCCTCCCTGTCCTGAACAGTGGCTTCCGGTCGGTGTACAATGAGCTTGGTTTCTTCATGGCAGCTTCCCTTAACGCTTTTTCGTGCTTCCTTATTTAATTTTTTGCGAAATTCTTTCTTTTCCTCATCAGTAACGGGTTTATTAAGCTCGTGATAAAACGGTGTGCCGTTTTCTCCGTTGTCATTGCTTGAAACATCTGTAGTTTTTTCACTGCTGGTATCTGAATGCCCCTCACTGTCTGCCGACTTTCTCATACGGATTGCATTGTTGCCGGATTTATCTGCTTCGGCTTCATATTCACCATTTTCGGAAATATTGAGCTCCATCACTTCGGGATTGTCTCCTGATGTATTGCAATTAAGCTTATTATCTAATTCTGATTCTTCAAGTTTATCAAGCGAATCAATCAAATCAATTAATCCGAGACTTGAAAGTGCATGCTCTAAAATAGCAAGCTCCTGCGGGTCTGTGGTAATTTTGTAAAGTACCTTGTAGTACAGTGAGCTGCGCATTGATGCTCCTCCTGCGACAGCATCAGCCCAGAAAATGTATGAACGCATGCCGGCAACGCCTTTAATTGCATTGGCTCGTGCCGTTTCATCCAACAGTATAATTGTATCCGCCAGAATAAAAAGGACATTTTCATTTTCATAGCCTGTCTTTGCCTGAGCTCGTTCAATCATGACCTCCTTGGGCGGCAGATCTAACTTTTCGGCATGCTGGACTCTGTCACGCAGGGCTTCATTTAAAGGGCGGTATCCGTTGTAGCCCCGGTTTGTTGTAATAACGGCAACAAAATCCGGATGTCGTCGTGCGATACGAGTAGGTAAATTCAGACTGCCGTCCGGTTCCAGGGCGGAATTCAGAGCCATCAGTACAGCCGCATCACGGATAACGGTGGGCTCCTGAATTTCCAGCAGCCATCCGTTTTCATAGGCACGGACAATTTCCGAAGGATAATATTTATATTCGACTGCATTTGATTCATCTGATTCATCCTTTTCGGACAATACCGGCAGTATGGAACCTAACACATCGGATTTATCCATATCGGCAAAGCAGGTAACCTTTGTATATGGCAGATTAAAATCAGCGGAGAGAGCCTTGGCAATCTGGGTTTTCCCTGAGCCTGCGTCTCCCTCCAGTAAAATTGTGCTGATTTTCATTTCACCGCGATTCCAGTTTTTCACCACCTCATTATATATGCGTTTTTCTGCTTCACTGTCAATGTGTGAAGCCGGTTTTTGCCACACGAGCGACTGTTCTATATCCGTCAACCGCCTTTCAGGTGACAAAATACAATTTTGTTTCATTTTAATACAACTCCAATTCATTTAATATGCGGATAAGTGTACGTTGACGCTCTCCGGTTAATTCTCCCAAATCATTCAGACTCTGTGCAAACTCTCTGATGTCCTCATTGATGTTTTCATTATCTGTGCAAATTTCAACAGGCAATACCCCTCCCTGCAATCCTATTCGTTCCACCGTTGGTTTTTCGGTATCATATAAAAGGGGCAGACGATATGCCTCCTTGAAGTAAAGCAGTGTCCTTGACAATAATATCATCAGGTCAAAAATCTGATGTATGGGCAGCTCCTCTGCCAGAATCAATTCGCCGTCTTTATCTGCTTTCCATATCTGAGCAGCAATCTGCATTTTTTTATTTTCTTCCAGCACAGGTGATCCCAATGTCAGGCGTTTTATATCAGACTGATAAGCATTTCTTCCGTCTATGCGGTCATAGCCGTTTGACTCAATAACTATTTTTTCATTCATTTCCATATCCTCCTTGCCTTAGAATCAGAAGCAAGACATTCTTCTCTCAGTTTTTCCAGTTCCTCTGTATGATCTTCATTAGGATCATCGTATTTCAATACCTTTATAACCGATATCTCAAAGCCTTCGCGGCCGTATTCATTCCACAGCTCCTGCAACTGTCTGTTGGGATGCATATTCATCGTCAATTTTGCGTTGGCACTGTTAAAGTCCGCTCTCGTATCTTTAGAAATACCCAAAAATGAATCTCCCGTATTTTTACATTTATATGAAAACACGCCCATTTCAGGCATCCTGTTTTTATATGCTTCCAATAATTCTTTTTTTCTTCTCATATCCATTATTTTCACCTCGGACTTAGTATATACCTTAAAGCACAAAAAAATAATCCACGCTCCGTAGACTATAAAATATCCCCTCGATATATCTCAATCGAGGGGAATATTTTTCAATCCAGTTCGATACTCCAATCTCCGAAAAGCACTGATCTTGGATTTTCAAAATATATTGAGAATCTTTTACCCACATTATCTGCATCTATTCTCAGCTCTGTGTAGATGGTATCCTCATTCGTACCCATACTATAGCCTGAATTTCCGCTTATGCTTGCACTCACACCATCCAACAGTTCGTCCTCCGGTGAAATACATTTCAAATTAATTATCAATTCATTGCCCTCACGACGTATATCAACCACATGCATATCAAAATTTCCTAAGTGTAATGTTTTGTCAATACTTTGTGTCTCCCCATCCTGTGGTTTGGTAAGCCTTAGTTTTTCTGTTTTTACATCTGGATATCTTAAATTTACGTATGGCAATACAAGCTTCAATCCTTCCCTGTCCGCTGTATCAAAATAGATGTCTGACATCGAACTGCTGTATGATGACGGCAAGTCAGGATATATCTTATTGCCTGTGCTGTCTGTAAGATACATGCTTATCTCAGCATCTGGTGCTGAAAACCACGGACTGCCCAGCAAGCCTTTACCAAGAGGATATCCCTCTAATATTTTATTATCAGACCGATTCAGCAGGCTTATCATGAGTCTGTCTTCCATAGGTTTTTTTATTGCAACTATATCTATGTCCTTATCACTGTCATGATTGCCCATCTGTAAAAAGTCTTCAACCTCAGTTGCTTTTTCCAGAGTAAACGAAATTTCTAAATCTCCAAGCAGAATGAAGTATTTTAATGAATCACTTTCTGTCTCGAAATAATAATCTGCATTCCAAAGCTCTGATCCACCGCCTATTACCCAATGTCCCGGGGACGTAACATTGCCCACCTCGTCCTTTAACAGCAATTCATATACTTTATTAGATACATAATTACCCTGAACGGAAACATTGAAGAATTTACCAACTTTAGAGGCTGCGGTTATTTTCACATAAACATCGCCGTCCTCATACAATACCGGCTCCTGAAGTGCCAGCACACTTCCTTCTTCCTTGTCTATCAATACATTGTATCCGGGAACGTATTGCAATGCCCGTTTAATGGCTGCCTCAACCTTATCAGGTCCCACTATAATTATTGAGCTCATAATTACAGCCACGGAGGCTGCAACTGCTGTGAATATTTTCAAACGTCTGCTCTTTTTTGAGCCTTGTTGTATTTTAGCCTTTTTAAATCCTGATTCTATGCTTTCGTCCAATCCTTCAGGGATGGGAATACTATTCAACATATCATTGAGTTTATCTGTCATACTAATCCCTCCTCTATTTTCAGCTTTTCCAATGCCCTGTAATACTTGCTTTTAACTGTGCTTTCAGGAATTTTCAAGTCATCGGAAATCATTTCAAATGTGTACTCAAAATAAACCTTGAGAACAATGACATTCTTTTCATCCATGGACAGAGATTTTAAGTTATCCATGAAAATGTTCATGCTCTCCTTATCCTCAGCTTGCATTGTAATGACATTCGATAAGTCTTCCAACGAAATCAATTTATTTTTCCTCAGCAAATCCTTTGATTTATTTACAGCAATTTTTAATATCCATGACTTGAATTTATCCTTATTCCGTATTTTATCCTTTGAAATATACGCCTGACATGTAGTCTCTTGTACTATATCTAAAGCATCAGCTTCGTTGTTGACATAGGTATAAGCTATCCTGTAAATATCATTTTTGTATTGTTTGAACAGCGCCTCAAACTCTTTTTCACTTATTTTAATTTTGCTGCACCTCCTGTCTTAGAAGATCTTCTGTACATAAGACGAAATAAATTCAAAAATAGTCTCAATTAAATAAAAATATATATTATATAAAAAATATAACATAAAATCTCAGCAATGATAAATGTTTATTCTCTTATTTTTAAGGTATAAGACATAATATAAAATATTTGAAACAACAGGAGAAAATTATGGATATATTAGATTTGTTAACAAATCAACTGGGTAATGAGAATATACTGAAGGAACTAAGCAAGACAGCAAATGCTGAACCATCGCAAATACAAAAAGCAGTTAGCTTGGGAGTGCCTGCACTTCTTGAGTCATTGGGAAGAAATGCAAAGACAGAGGAAGGAGCTTTGTCACTGGCAAAGGCATTGGACAGTCACAAGGATGACAAGGTTGATGATATAGAAGGTTTTCTGAAAAATGTCAATATGGAGGACGGCTCAAAAATATTGGGACACATCCTCGGAGGCAACAAACAGAAGGTTCAGAAAAACCTTGCTGCTCAGACAGGTCTACAGGACAATCAGGTTCAGGATATACTGAAACAGCTCGCTCCTTTGCTTCTCGGTTCACTGGGCAAGCAGAAAGCATCTAAGAATGTCGGCTCTGACGGACTGCAAAACATGCTGGCCGGTGTACTGGCAGGACAAGCATCAAAAAACAACGGTATCATGGATTCTGTGACAAAGCTGCTTGATGCCGATGACGACGGCAGCATAGTCGATGATGTGGGCAAGATGCTTGGAGGATTTTTCAAGAAATAAATAAAGAATTCAGCAACCTCGCTTTTACAAAAGGCGGGGTTTTTTAATTCGGTTATAGCTTCAGTCTATAGCCGACTATCATGTTTTAATATTATACTTTATTTTTATGGCTGATATAATAGCAATAATACTTAACAGATTTAGGGAGATACCCATTGGTATCCCGTTACATGGAGGATATAAAATGTATGATTTTAACGGAATAAAGGATGTTCCCGTTGCAATACTCGGCGGCGGAGCTGTGGGAAAGGCAGCGGGAGCAGATTGTATATTGGGAGGAAACAAGGTTCGTATCTGTGATCTGGAGCCATATGCATCCAATACTCTTGCATATCTGGACAAGACAGGCATTACACTGAAGGGAAATGAAAAAAATAAATACGGATTTAAACGTCCCGGAACAGCATATTTTGATATGATAACGACTGATGTGGCCGAATGTGTGAAGGGAGCCAAATTAATTATCGTTGCAGTTCCTTCCGTGGCTCACGATGTGTTCTTTGAAAAGCTCGTTCCCGTATTGGAGGACGGCATGATTATTCATATCATCCCTGATAACTACGGTTCGCTTAAGCTGAGAAAGAAAATGAGAGAGCTGGGATGTGAAAAGAAGGTTATAATCGGTGGCTGGTCAAGTGCTCCTTATGGTGCACGAGTTGTCACAGAAGGTGGAGTTATGACCTCCGAAATCTTTCTGGTTTATCGTGCCATAACCTTAAGAGGAGCAGCGCTTCCTACAACAGATCAGGCTGACTTTTTAGAAAGCACAAAGCATCTCGGATGCTTTGATGCTATTACACAGGGAGACGGACCTTCAGGCGGAAACACGGTATTGGATGTGGGCTTCAGTAATGTTAATCCTGTTCTTCACTGCCCGGGCACGCTGTTGGGCGTAGGGGTTATGGAAAACTGGGGAAGGATATTCGGAGGCAATGATAAATACACATATTCTATTTACAGCCATGCTTATTGCCCTTCCATTGCAGAGGTTCAGTATTCTTTTTATCTGGAGGAGCTGGAGCTGGCAAAGGCAATCGGTGTAAGCCTGCAGGAATATCCCAAGAAGAACTTCTTATCCAGAACAAGCATCTTAGGACCTGAATACATGGGAGAGGATTGCATCGTTCCTTTTGATGAGCAATATGAAACTGCATACGGCACAGGTCCGTTTACGGTTCACAGCCGCTACATCACAGAGGATGTGCCCGTGGGCTGCCATATCTACCATGAGTTAGGTAAGAAGTACGGTGTGGAAACCAAGGTTATAGACAGTATGATTACATTGGCATCGGTAATGACCGGACATGATTATTATAAGGAGGGTATGACTCTCGATGATCTGGGAATAGGTCATCTGGACAAGGAACAGCTGCTGACATACCTGCATGAAGGAACATATACAGAAAAATAAGGAGGAATGCTGTGAGCTGGAAAGGAATTTTACAGACATCGGTCGATATTTATAAAACACATAATGTTCCTGCCACATACACGGCAGGACATCCCATCGGAATTATTGCGGTAGACCTGGTATATCCGAAGCTGCCCGGCAACGTGGCAAATGCAACTACCTATGATTTCCCGGTATTATACAAAAAAGTTAATTTCGATATAGAGCTTCTGTTTGTGGGAGCGAAGGAAATAGAAGCTGAAATAATTGCCGCAGCAAAAGAGCTGGAAGCCGAAGGCGTGCGTGCCATCATCGGTGCCTGCGGATACTTTGCCCATTTTCAGAGACAGGTGGCAGAGGCTGTAAATGTGCCTGTATTTTTATCCAGCCTGTGCCAGATACCTCTGATTAAGCTTGGTCTGAAGCCTTCACAGAAAATAGCAGTGTTTGCCGCAAGCGGAGAAAACCTGAATGACACTCTTCTGCGCAAGGTCGGTGTTGATATAAATGACTGTGTTATACACAATATCGGCAATCTTGAAAGCTTTGCTCCGATACGCTGGGGAAAAACACAGCTGGACAACGAAAGACTGACGATAGACCTGGCAGAAACGGCACAAAAATTGGTAAACAAAAATCAGGATATAGGCGCAATACTTTTAGAATGCAGCGACCTGCCTCCGTATGCCAGTGACATACAGCGTGCAACCGGACTTCCGGTGTTTGATTTCATCACTCTCATAAACTGGGTGGAGCAGGCAGTCGTACAAAAAAGATATTTCGGATATTTTTAAGAATTTATTCAGATTAAAAGCCCGTATACACAATAATGTGAATCCGGGCTTTATTTATATTCCTGTTATTTATTCAGATTAATTACAGTACGTCCTTGTAACTGACCCTTCAGCATCATATCAACATTTTCGCTTACTTCTTCCAGCGTAATTTCTCTTGCATTGCTGTCTAAGCTTTCAGGCTTCCACTGACCGGCCATCTTTTCCCATATTCCTGTTCTGATATCCATGGGGCATTCAACAGAATCAACTCCCAGCAAAGCGACGCCGCGCAGGATGAACGGATAAACCGTAACAGATATGGATGCAGATGCCACATTGCCGCAGCAGGTCACACAGCCGGAATATTTTGCGGACTTTATAGCCGCCTCTAAAATATTTCCTCCCACAGTGTCAATAACTCCCGCCCATTGCTCCTTTAGCATTGCTTTATGAGAATTTTCAAGCAGTGCCTCTCTTGATATGATGTCCTTCGCTCCCGATTTTATCAGCATATCTCTTGCTTGCTCCTTGCCTGTCAGCGCAGTCACGCTGTAGCCTAATTTACTGAGAATGGAAACAGCCATACTGCCCACTCCGCCTGTGGCACCGGTCACCAATATTGGTCCGTCCTCCGGTCTGATACCGTAATTAACAAGCTTGTTAACGGACAATGCCGCAGTGAAGCCTGCTGTACCGTAAATCATGCTTTCCTTAAGCGTAAGTGTATCCGGGAGCTTAACAACCCATCCGGCAGGTACTCTTATGTATTCTCCGAAGCCGCCGTGAGTGTTCATGCCCAGGTCATAACCTGTAACTATAACCTTCTGTCCCGGTTCAAGCTGTCCCGATGTGTCACTCACCACCATACCCGCCGCATCAATGCCGGGAGTGTGAGGATACTTTCTTGTTACACCCTTGTTGCCGGTCGAAGAAAGGGCATCCTTGTAGTTCAGGCTTGAATATTCAACCTTTATGGTAACCGCTCCCTCAGGCAGTGAGGAAGCTTCCACATTTTCAATACTTCTTTGAAAAGAGCCGTCACTCTGCTCTCTTACAACTATGGCTCTGAATGTTTCTTTCATTTTTAACTCCATACATTTCCTCCGATA
>JAFACY010000072.1 GCA_023425285.1 Bacillota bacterium | reverse complement strand
CCTCCCAGTACCCTGTCCATTTCCTTACTGCCTGTTGAATATCTTTTCTGCTTCTCTGTGCTTATGTCCCGTATTTTCTCTATTTTGCCCTTGCTGATGCCTCTCTGGCTCTTCGCATCACTTGCTTTTGCTTCTATTTCTTCTACAAACGTGTTCCATTCACTGCATGAGGGGCATTTCCCCAGCCATTTGGCGGTTTCGTAACCGCATTCCTGACATACGAACTTAGTTTTTAGTTTAGCCATAGTCCACCTGCTTTCATTGATATATTAAGTTTATATCATTGAAATGTACATGTCAATAAAAGATGAGAGCATCTGTTGTGTTTAGTATTCTTAAACAAAAAATATTATATTACGTACCCTTGTTAAATAAATTTCACATTTGAAATTGATTTTGATGTTGACATAGCATTTACAAGTGTGTATAATAAAATTCGATTTGAATGTTTACTAACTTTAAACTTTGGGTTTAATAATATAAACAAAAATGCAGAGGTACTTATGAATATCGGTGAAAATTTAAAAAGGTTAAGAACAGCCAATTCTCTGACTCAACAGGAATTAGCTGACAGATGTGAGTTGACAAAGGGATATATATCCCAATTGGAAAGAGATTTAACATCCCCTTCCATTGCAACGCTTACTGACATATTGGAATGCTTGGGAACCGATTTGGGAAGTTTCTTCAACGAGGCTGTTGACAGCAAGATAGTGTTTAAGGAAGAAGATGTGTTCGTAAAGGAATCTGACGATAATTATAAAATAAACTGGATTATCCCCAATGCACAGAAAAATAAAATGGAGCCCATATTGGTAGAGCTTGGAGCCAACAGCAGGACAAAGGAGGACGAACCCCACGAGGGTGAGGAATTCGGCTATGTGCTTTCGGGAACAATCATGCTTAATTATGGCAATCAGATTTATAAGGTAAAAAAGGGTGAATCCTTTTACATTAAAACAAACAAAACTCATTTTATAGAAAATACGAGTAAAAACCCTGCACGTGTAATATGGGTCTCTACTCCGCCAAATTTTTAAAAAGGAGTACGAAATGAACAATACAATAATTCAGTTAAATAATATAACTAAAAAATTTGATGGCGAAATAGTTCTTGACGACATTAATTTATCCGTGAAGGAAAATGAATTTGTTACGCTTTTAGGTCCCAGCGGCTGCGGAAAGACAACTACTCTGAGAATAATAGGCGGCTTTGAAACTCCCAACGAGGGTGAAGTGTATTTTGACGGACATTTAATCAATGACATACCTCCCTTTAAAAGACAATTAAATACGGTGTTTCAGAAATATGCTCTCTTCCCTCACATGAACGTCTTTGAAAACATTGCTTTCGGACTGAGAATAAAGAAAATGGATGAAAGAATTATAACGAGCAAGGTTGAAAAAATGCTTGAACTTTTTAACCTTAAAAATTACGGCAAAAGAAGAATTGATCAGCTTTCCGGCGGTCAGCAGCAGCGTATTGCAATTGCAAGAGCGCTGGTAAACGAGCCGAAGGTTCTTTTGCTGGACGAACCCCTGGGAGCTCTTGACTTAAAGCTGAGAAAAGAAATGCAGCATGAGCTTAAGGCAATGCAGAAGCAAATCGGCATCACATTCATATACGTTACTCACGACCAGGAAGAGGCATTGACAATGTCCGATACAATCGTCGTTATGAATGACGGAATCATACAGCAGATGGGAACACCCATAGATATTTACAACGAGCCGGAGAACGCATTTGTTGCGGACTTCATAGGTGAAAGCAATATATTGAGCGGTGTTATGCATGATGATTATCTGGTGGAATTTCTGGGCAGAAGGTTTGAATGTGTTGATATAGGCTTTGGCAGAGGCGAAGAGGTTGATGTTGTAATACGTCCCGAGGATCTGGACCTGACTCCCAAGGGAAGCGGCAAGATGGACGGTGTGGTGAAATCCGTTACATTCAAGGGTGTTCATTACGAAATGGATATCATGGTGGACAACTATGAATTTCTTGTTCATTCAACCGACATGGCACCTGTTGGCGAAACCGTGGGTCTTACGCTTACTCCCGACGACATACACATAATGGAAAAGGGGGATTAGGCTTGAAAGACAGAACAAAATTATTTGCGTATCCCTATTTATTGTGGATAGTAATATTTATTGTTTTTCCATCGTTCTTAGTTCTTTTATACAGTGTAACCACAAAGGAATCAAACGGACTTACAACAATACAATTTACATTTGATAATTTTAAAAAGTTTTTTGATCCTCTTTATATAAACATATTGTGGGACTCCATGTATCTGGCGGCGATTTCAACTGCCATATGCCTCTTGCTTGGATATCCTGCCGCTTACATTATATCCAAGGCACATTTGTCTAAAAGAAATACATTGTTGTTTTTATGTATATTGCCTATGTGGATGAACATGCTTTTAAGAACTTATGCATGGATGACAATACTGGGAAACAACGGCATCATAAATAACATGCTGAGCTTTTTAGGTCTTCCGACCTTCAACATGCTTTACACCAGAGGCGCTACGGTGATGGGTATGGTTTACAACTTCCTGCCCTTTATGATACTTCCTGTTTATACTGCCCTGAGCAAGATGGATACGGGCATACTGGAAGCAGCAGATGATTTAGGTGCAAATAAATACGTCAAATTCAGAAAGGTTATATTGCCTCTCAGCATGCCCGGAGTTATTTCTGGAATAATTATGGTCTTCATGCCTGCCGTGAGCACATTCATCATACCGCAGCTCTTAGGCGGAAACAAAAGCATGATGATCGGTAATTTAATCGAAAAATTATTTATATTAAACGGAGACTGGAACTTTGGTTCTTCAATTTCAATAATAATGATGATTATCATTCTGATTTCCATGTCTGTCATGAACAAGTTTGACGTGGACAAGGAAGGAGGAGCAAGGTTATGGTAAAAAAATATCTGACTAAAATTTATATGGGATTAATATTTATTTTCCTGTATGCTCCCATAATAGTCCTTGCTGTTTTTTCATTTAATGAGTCAAAGTCAAGAGGGAACTGGACGGGATTTTCATTCAAATGGTATATTGAGCTGTTCCATGACGCGGATATAAGAAATGCATTTTATTATACAATAACAATAGCCATAGTATCGGCAATAATTGCAACTATTTTAGGAACAATTGCCGCAATCGGCATAAACAGCATGAAGGGTAAAATGAAATCTGTTGTATTGAATGTAAATTATCTCCCTGTTGTTAATCCGGACATAGTTACTGGTATTTCTCTGATGATATTGTATATATCCTTCGGCATACGCTTTGGTTTTAACACTATGCTCCTTTCTCATATAGTGTTTAATACTCCGTATGTAATACTTTCGATACTGCCAAAGCTAAGACAGCTTGACACTCACATGACGGAGGCTGCTATGGATTTGGGAGCAACTCCCATGTATGCCCTGAGAAAGGTTATACTTCCCGAGATTAAGCCGGGAATCATCACAGGATTTTTAATGGCATTCACATTGTCCATAGACGATTTTATCATAAGCTATTTCACAAAGGGCGAAGGTGTTACCAATCTTTCCATAGTTATTTACTCAATGGCAAGAAGAGGAGTGCGCCCGACAATCAATGCATTATCAACAATAATGCTTGTAGTGGTATTATTGTTAATGATATTAATAAATAAAAGATCCAATGGGGCCGAAAGCCGAAACAAAATTAAAAAGAACGAGGTATTTAAATGAAAAGAAAACTATTTTTAATTGCAGCTGTACTTTGTATCGTATTAGTTGTACTGACCGGCTGCGGTAAGGAACAAACTCAGACTTTAAGCATTTTAAATTATGACATCTATATGGACAAAAGTCTGCTTAACGAATTTGAAATAGAGCATGGGGTTAAAATCAAATATGACACATACTCAACTCCCGAGGAAATGTACATCAAGGCAAAGGCAGGAGCTTCAAATTACGATTTGATAATTTCCGGCGAATACATGATTGAGCGTATGATCGGCGAGGGTATGATTAATAAATTAAACTTCGACAACATACCTAATTACAAATATATCGATGAAACCTTTAAGAATCAGCCCTATGACCCTACAAACGAATATGCGGTGCCGTATTTCTGGGGAACGTTGGGTATTTTATACAACAAGAACACCGTGGATGCATCATCCAACAGCTGGTCAATGCTCTGGGATGAAAATCACAGCCAGAGAATCATAATGATGGACTCTCAGAGGGATTCATTTGCCGCTGCTCTTAAGCTGCTGGGATATTCTCTGAATACGGTAAATGAAAAGGAACTGGATGAAGCCAAGGATTTATTGATTAAGCAAAGACCTTTGATTATGACCTACATCACTGACGGAGCGCCGGATATCATGGTAAATGAAGAAGCAGATATGGCATTGGTATGGTCAGGAGAAGCAGTTTCCGCAATGTCCGAAAATGAAAATCTGGATTTTGTTATTCCTAAGGAAGGAAGCAACATCTGGATTGATGCGATGTTTGTTCCGACAACATCCAAAAACCAGGAGCTTGCTGAAAAATTCATTGATTTCCTCTGTACAACCGAAGCGACACTGAGAAATATAGATGAGGTATGGTACTCAACTGTTCATACGGAGGCTATAAAAGAGGTTGATGAAGAGCTGTTAAACAATCACGCATTTGACATTCCCGCAGAAGATATAGCTAAAATGGAAATGTTCAGAGACCCTAAGGAGTTCATAGATTTATACACTCAGAGATGGACAGAAATGACAGCTGAAAGAAAATAAGCAATTGAATGACAAAGAAAAAACAGTATCCGACAGCGGATACTGTTTTTTAATGATTTATTGAATTATCAGTCTGTCTGAAGCAGATTATTCTTTAATGTATGAGCAGCAATAGTCGCAAATCTGTTCTACAGAAACATTGAATTTACTGTTTGCAGGCACATAAAAGCTTTGTCCTTCTTCGTACTTGACCCATGTATCGCTGCCCGGCAGCAACACCTTCACTGATCCGCCCAGCACTTCCATTAGCTCTTTATCGGCAGTTCCGAATTCATATTCACCGGGAAGAAAAATGCCAAGTGTCTTTTTTGTACCATCTTCAAATAATACAGTGCGGCTGGTTACCTTGCCGTCAAAGTATACATTTGCTTTTTTAATTGCAGTAACATTTTCAAATCTGTCCATTGTAAACCATCCTTTTATCAGGCTAATATTGTATTAGTCGTTGATAGCAATGTTGAATAATTCTACGTATTCTTTCTTAGTCATAGGTCTTGGATTACTTGGTGTAGAGCCGTTTTCTTCTGACATTTCAGCTAATTTTTCTATATCTTCTGCTTTTATTCCGATATCTTTCAATGTAGGTAATTTGATGTCTTTAACCATTTGTTTAACTATTTCAACTGCATCTTTTGCTGCCTGTTTGTCATCTGCTGCTGTTGAACCCATTACTCTGCCTATTCTTGCATATCTTTCAACTGCATAATCCATGCTGTATTCCATAACGTATGGAAGAAGTATAGCGTTGCAAACACCATGAGCTGCATCATACAAGCTTCCCATAGCTTCTGCCATACAGTGAACTGAAGCAACGTCTGAGTGGCTGAATGCTATACCTGCAAGTGTGCTTCCCATAAGCATTCCTGATCTTGCATCAATGTTTGAAGGGTTGAATACTGCTTCTCTGATGTTTTCAGCGATAAGTTCAATAGCATATAATGCGCATGCATCTGAAATAGGTTCTGAAACTGTGCATGAGTATGCTTCGATAGCATGTGTAAGTGCATCAATTCCTGTAGCTGCTGTTGTTCCTGCAGGCAATGAAATTGTCATATCAGGGTCAAGTAATGCTACTTTAGGTCCGAAGTACTGGCTCTTTACTGTCTTTTTGAATGTTTCTCTTGTATCTGTTATAACTGAAGAGAATGTTACTTCACTTCCTGAACCTGCTGTTGTAGGGATAACTATAAATGGCTGAACGGGTCCTTTTACTCTCCATCTACCATAGTAATCATCAAGTGATCCGCCGTAAGTAATAATAGCTGATGCTGCTTTAGCTGCATCTATCGGGCTTCCGCCGCCAAGAGCGATTATACCGTCAGTTCCTTTTTCTCTTGCAAAAGCTGCTGCTTCTTCTACGTTGTAATCTTTAGGATTTGCTTCAATTTTATCAAATACTTCATATTCGATTCCTGCTGCATCTAAATAATCTGTAGCTTTTGGTAAAAGAACTTTTCTTGTGCTTCCGCTTCCTGTAATGAATAAAGGTTTTTTAACGCCTAATTCTTTTAATATTTCAGGTAATTTTGCTATGCTTCCCTGACCGTATTCGATTTTTGTAGGCATTTCAAATGAAAATGGATTTCTGATGTTTGAATTCATGTTAATTAGTCTCCTTATGATTTTAAATTTATTTTTAGCAGCACATATTCCGGGATTATCCCGGGATATGTGCTGTGTTCAACATTTTATCAATATGTTTTTCTTACGTATGCATCTATTCTCTTTACTGCTTCCTTTAGGTTCTCATCGGAATTAGCAAATACCATACGAATATAGCCTTCGCCCATTTTACCGAAAGCTGAGCCCGGCACTGTAACAACTCCTGCATTTACCAGAAGTTCTTCCGCAAATTCTTCGGATGTTTTACCGAAGGATTTGATGTTTACAAATGCGTAGAAGCTTCCCGGAGATTTCTTGCAGGACATTCCCGGTATGTTGTTAATACCATCGATCATTATATCTCTTCTTCTGAAATAGTCGCTGTACATTTTGTCAACTTCTATACGTCCGCCTCTGATAGCTTCAAGAGCAGCTTTCTGCGTAAAGGTTGAAACACATGATACAAGTCCTTCCTGAAGCTTTGGCATGTTGGATATTATATCCTTGTTACCAAGAACATAACCAATTCTCCAGCCTGTCATAGCATGAGTTTTTGAAAAGCTGTTTATAACCAATACTCTGTCTCTTATTTCAGGAATCTGTGCGATACTGAAATAGTCAAAGCCGTCAAATATCAACTTGTCATATACTTCATCGGATATAACTATTAAATTGTGTTTTTTTGCTATTTCGCCTATTTTCAAAACTTCTTCTTTTTCCAGTACAGATCCTAATGGATTGCTTGGAGAGTTTAACAAAATAGCTCTTGTTTTTGGAGTTATTGCTGCTTCTATATCTTTTGCCCTGATGTTGAAGTCATTCTCTTCATAAATGGGAACTCCAACCGGCTCAGCTCCTACCATCTTTACCTGTCCGATATAGTTCGGGAAGCATGGGTCCGGAATAAGAACCTCATCTCCCGGATTTACAGTTGCAAGCAATGATAAATAAATAGCTTCCATACCGCCTACAGTTATCATGACATTTTCAAAATTGTAGTCTTCTGAGTATTTTGTGTATTCTTCCGCTATTGCTTCTCTCAGTTCCTTAAGACCTGCATTCGGACAATAGTGTGTAAAACCGTCATCAATAGCTTTTTTTGCAGCTTCCTTGATATTGACAGGAGTATCGAAATTTGGCTCTCCAACCGTAAGCTTTATAGCATCAGGATATTTTTCCGCTAAGTCAAACATCTTTCTGATACCTGAAGCCGGGTATGACTTCGCCGTATTAGATAAATAATTCATTGAAACCTCCACATAAAATTATTATATTGCTTCGTTTGCCATTCTTACATATTTCTTGTATCTGTATTCTGCATCCTTCTTAGCTTTTTCAAACAGTATGTCAGCCACTTCAGGGAATGCCTTGTACAACGATGAGTATCTTACTTCGCTCATCAGGAACTCTTTGAAGTCCTTAGTAGGTTCGCCTGAATCAAGGATAAACGGATTCTTGCCTTCTTCTTCAAGAAGAGGATTGTATCTGTACAATGACCAGTATCCTGCTTCAACCGCTTCTTTTGACTGAGCCTGTGATTTTCCCATACCTGCTTTTAATCCATGGTTTATACATGGTGAGTATGCAATAATCAATGATGGTCCCGGATAGCTTTCTGCTTCCTTGATTGCCTTGAGTGTCTGATTTTTATCAGCTCCCATAGCTATCTGTGCCACATATACGTATCCGTAGCTCATAGCCATCATTCCTAAATCTTTCTTTCTTGTCTTCTTACCGTTTGATGCAAATTCTGCGATAGCTGCAGTAGGTGTTGACTTAGAAGACTGTCCGCCTGTATTTGAGTAAACTTCAGTATCGAATACCAATACATTTACATTTTCTCCGGATGCAAGCACATGGTCCAATCCGCCGTAACCGATGTCATAAGCCCATCCGTCACCACCGAATATCCAGTGAGATCTCTTAATCAGGTAATCCTTATTGTCATATATTTCATTGAGAAGCTTGCTGCTTCCTTTTTCTTCTTCCAAAGCATTTAATACTTTTTCTGCACGATCTCTTGTGCCTTCGCCGTTTTCAAATCCTTCAAGCCATTCCTGCATTGCTTCCTTAAGTTTTGAAGAGCCTGTAGTTTCAACAGCTTCTACTATCTTATTTTTTGTAGCATTTCTTATTTTTGTAGCTCCAAGGAACATACCTAAACCATATTCTGCATTATCCTCGAACAGTGAGAAGCCCCATGACGGTCCCTGTCCCTTATGGTTTGTTGTATACGAAACCTGTGGTGAACCTCCCCATACTGTAGAGCAGCCTGCTGCATTGGAAATCATCATTCTGTCACCAAACAACTGAGTTACCAATTTAGCATATGGTGTTTCACCGCATCCTGCACACGCACCTGAGAACTCAAGAAGCGGTTTCTTAAACTGGCTTCCCTTAAGAGTCTTTTCGATACTTGCAGGTACTTCTTTAGGAATTATATCCTTTACAAAGTTCCAGTCTGCAACATATCTTTCTCTGTTCGGAGCAAGCATCTTCATTTCTATTGCTTTTTCTTTGGCAGGACATATGTCTACGCAGTTTCCGCATCCTGTACAGTCCTGACCTGATATTCCCAAATGATATTGGAAATCCTTCAGACCTATAGCTTTTACCGCTGTAAATCCTTCAGGAGCGCTCTTCAATTCTTCTTCTGTAAGAAGTGTAGGTCTGATAACACTGTGAGGACAAACATATGAACATTGGTTACATTGTATACATTTGTTTGCATCCCATAATGGAACATCTATGGCAATTTCACGTTTTTCATATGCAGTAACGCCTAACGGGAATGTTCCGTCTTCACGGTTTGTAAATGTACTTACAGGTAATTTATCGCCTTCTTGTCTGTTCATAACGTTGATAATTTTACCTATGAATTCAGGCATTTCAGTCTTTGCGTCATTTGCATCAACTGCGTTTTTCCATGCTTCAGGTACATTTATCTTTTTAATGCTGTCAAAGCCTTTGTCAACAGCAAGGCAGTTCATATCTACTATGTTCTGACCCTTGTTTCCGTAGGATTTTTCTACTTCTTTTTTCAGATATTTCGCAACATCTTCAACAGGAATAATATTAGCCAATTTGAAGAATGCAGCTTCCATTATCATGTTGATTTTTCCGCCAAGTCCTATTTCCTTAGCAATATCAACAGCATCTATTGTATAGAATTCTGCGCCGCTGTCAGCGATGCTTCTCTTCAGTGAAGCCGGAAGATTTTCTTCAAGTCCCGCTTCGTCCCAGATGCAGTTAAGCAGGAATTTTCCGCCTTTCTTTATTCCTGCCAGCAAATCATACTTATTAACATAAGCCTGATTGTGACAAGCGATAAAGTCTGCTCTGTTGATTGTATAAGGTTCTTTAATCGGAGATTTACCAAATCTGAGATGTGATATAGTAAGTCCTCCGGATTTCTTTGCATCATATTCAAAATATGCCTGAGCATAGAAGTCAGTATTTCCACCGATTATTTTAATTGCAGATTTGTTGGCACTTACTGTTCCGTCTGAACCGTATCCCCAGAACTTACATGCAATTGTTCCCTGCGGAGTTGTGTCCACACTTTCAACAGGTAACGGTAATGATTTAAATGTAACATCATCAATTATACTTACAGTAAAGTCATTCATAGGGGCATCAAGCTTCAGATTATTGTATACTGATATTACATCATCCGGTTTGAAGTCTTTTGAACCTAAGCCGTATCTTCCGCCTACTATTAACGGAGCATTTTCTCTGTTGTAGTATGCATTCTTAACGTCAAGGTACAATGGCTCTCCGTTTGCACCAGGTTCCTTTGTTCTGTCAAGAACAGCTATTTTCTTAACTGTTGCAGGAATCTGGCTGATCATGTATTCAGCACTGAAAGGTCTGTAAAGATGAACTTCAAGAAGACCAACCTTTTCACCTCTTGCATTCAGATAATCAACAGCTTCACTTATTGTTTCACAGCCTGAACCCATTGCAATGATTATATTTTCTGCATCTTCAGCACCGTAGTAATTAAACAGTTTATAGTTTCTTCCTGTCAGCTTATTGATTTCGTCCATGTATGACTGAACAATTTCCGGAACAGCATCATGGAATTTGTTTATAGCTTCTCTCAACTGGAAGAATACGTCAGGATTCTGAGTTGTACCTCTTAAAACCGGATGATCAGGGCTTAAAGATCTGTTTCTGAATGTTCTTAAAGCATCATAATCAACAAGTTTTGCTAATTCATCATATTCCAGCACTTCTATTTTCTGCATTTCATGAGATGTTCTGAAGCCGTCAAAGAAATGCAATACGGGAAGTCTTGATTTTATTGCGCTTAAGTGAGAAACAGCTCCCAAATCCATAGCCTGCTGAACACTGCTTGAAGCAAGCAGCGTAAAACCTGTTTGTCTTGTAGCCATAACGTCCTGATGATCTCCGAATATACTCAATGAGTTGGATGCCAAAGAACGTGCACTAACATGGAATACTGCAGGAAGCAATTCACCTGCTACCTTATACATGTTAGGAATTTTTAAAAGCAAGCCTTGTGATGCAGTATAAGTTGTTGTAAGTGCTCCTGATTGAAGCGATCCGTGCAAAGTACCGGCAGCGCCGCCCTCTGACTGCATTTCCTTAACTAATACTGTTTCTCCGAATATGTTCTTTTTTCCGTGTGATGACCAGTCATCAACACAACCTGCCATCTGTGACGAAGGTGTTATAGGATAGATAGCTGCTACGTCCGTGAACGCATACGAGGCATACGCCGCCGCAGTATTTCCATCCATTGTTTCAGTTCTGCGTTTTGTCATTTTACTTCTCCTTGCTATATTTTTTATTATTTATTATCCTTCAATTTTTGCAATTGATTTTGCAAGCTCTTTTTTAGCGTTGAAGTTAGCTTGTCTGCCAATTACTATTCTTTGAGCCTGTGGTGAACCTGCACCGTGCATTGACTCGGTTCTGTATCCTACTGCCGCTGTTCCCAATGTAAGATTTTCTATAAGTCTCAGAACCTTTAATCTGTCCTCGGTAGAAACTCCGTTTATGCCTTTGAAATATTTATCTACATATTTTCCTATCTTAGGATCTCTGAGATCTTTTTCTGAAGGTGCTGTAACAACCAATCCGCCTGCAATATCTTCAGCCAGTCTTGCTATCTCGTATGGGAATCTTGTAATGTTTTGCTTACATACATTTGCAAGCAATAAGTCTATTATATAGTTTCCTGCTTCTAACTTGTGACCCTCTGCAGAACATGCGATGCCGCAGCTGAACAATGTTTCGTTAAGATGAGTCATTTCAATCAATTTATCTTTAACGTGAGATGCTTTTTGAGCTCCGTTATAGTCTGCAATCAATGCTGCCGCTCCGATTAATACGTCGCCAACTCCAACCTTGCATCCGCCGTAGCTCTGTCTGTGGTATCCCGCAAATCTTTCAACCATCATACCTGCAAACTCTGTTTCGCCGTTTAAGAACAATCTGTCGTTAGGAACAAATACATCTTCGAATACTACCAATGCTTCCATTCCGCCGAATTCGCTGTTGCCAACATCTATCTGTGAGCCTTCAAGCTTTCTTGTATCGCATGACTGTCTTCCTATGATCATCAGCACGCCCTCAGCGTCTACAGGAACTGAAAATGCAATTGCATAATCCTCATCTTCCGGTCCCATTGCTATAGTAGGCATTACCAATACTTCGTGAGAATTGCATATACCTGTCTGATGTGCTTTTGCGCCTCTTACAACAACTCCGTCTGCTCTTCTTTCAACTACGCGAAGATATAAATCAGGATCTGCCTGCTTGCTCGGTGACAACGATCTGTCTCCCTTAGGGTCAGTCATAGCTCCGTCAACTACCAAGTCATTAGTTTGTACATACTTTAAATATTCAACAAAGTTTTCAAAATATTTTGTTCCGAATTTTTTGTCAGTTTCATACGCTGTGCTGTATACTGCATTGAATGCATCCATACCTACACATCTCTGGAAACATGAAGCAGTTTTTTGTCCCAAAAGTCTTTGCATTTTTACTTTTTTAATAAGGTCATCCGTACCTTGATGAAGATGAGTAAATCTGTTAATTTTTTCTCCTGTCAGGGAAGAGGTTGCTGTCATTAAGTCCTCATATTCAGGCATTTGAGCAAGATCATATGTTGCCTTAACAGAGTTTAAAGATGGGCGAAGAATCGGATTGTCAACAGCAGTTGCTACCTTTTCTCCGAACATATAAATCTGCATATTCATTTTCTTTATACTTTCTACATACTGTTCGCCAGTCATTAAAGCCATTTTATACACTCCTTAATTTTTTTTATTTTTTCTATGTAAGTATATATGCAAATACCGTGCCAAAAAATAAAAAAAGTATATTTTTAAGAACATTGGATTTCAGCCCTTAGTAATATACTCAAAAAACATAATTTATTAAGCTTGTTGCATATTTGCAACACATATTTTTTATCAAAGTTTGTCCTCAATTTTATGTTATGTTTGTAATAAAATCTCGCAGTTGCTAAATCGCAACATATTGTTGCTAAATTGCAACACAGAACTCTCTTAAAGATACTTTTTTCTTTTTCTTACAAATGTTGAAGCGTCTATACCTAATTCCTTTGCGGCATCTCTCACATTGCCATATTTATCGTATGCTCTGAAAATCATATCCTTTTCTATTTTTTCCAGGGCATCGGATAATTTTGTTATATTTCCTTTTCCATCATCATTATTTCCGTCAACATCTCTTATTACATGGGCAGGCATAATTTCCATACAAATATTATTAGTTACGGAAGTTACCACCAGCATTTCGACTAAGTTTCGCAGCTCTCTCACATTGCCCGGCCAGCTGTATTCATATAAATATTTAATAACTTCATTTGTAAGATTTTTTTTCATATCATATTTTTCGTTATAAACTTTCAAAAAATATTCCACCAGAGGAATTACGCTGCTCTTTCTCTCTCTTAATGGAGCGACCTTGAGCTGGACAACATTGAGACGATAGAACAAATCCTCCCTGAACAGTCCTTTTTCAACCATCTCCTCTAAATTCTTATTGGTTGAAGCAATTATCCTCACATCAACCTCTATGGTATCATTGCTTCCGACTCTTTCAAATTTACCGTCCTGAAGCACTCTCAAAAGCCTTACCTGCATATTGAGCGGCAATTCTCCGATTTCGTCAAGCAGCAGAGTGCCTTTATTGGCAGCTTCAAAAATACCCATTTTCCCGCCCTTTACAGCTCCAGTGAATGAGCCTTCGGCGTATCCGAACAGCTCCGACTCTATTAGATTTTCCGGTATGGCTCCGCAGTTTATTTTTATAAACGGTTTGTTTTTACGAGGACTGTTATTGTATATATATTTGGCAAACAGCTCCTTGCCGGAGCCTGATTCTCCGACGATGAGTATTGTTGTGTCAACCCTTGCAACTCTTTTCGCCAGAAGTAAAAGATTGAGCATGTTCTCATCTTCCGCAATTATATATTCATCATTTGCCAATTGCAGCTTTAATTCTTCAATAATTCCCTTGTACTTAATATTTTCATCTTTTCTTTGATTTTCTTTTTCCTGGAGCTCTTTCAGCTCCGTGATGTCCCTTACATTGGTTACAATCAATTCAATTTCGCCCTCTTCGTCAAAAAACGGAGTACTGGTTACCAATGCGCTTTTTCCGCTTTTGAATGATTGATATACTGTCTTGGATTTTTTATTTTGCAGCACCCAAAAAGAGGTTACTCCCGATATTGTACCATTATCAATGAACTCCGACATATTACGCCCTATGAGCTCTTCTCTTTTCAGACCTGTTATTCTTTCATAGCTTTTGTTTACCAATATTGTGTTGGCTTTGCCATCCGTAACATATATGCCGTCAAACGATGTTTCGATTATCGTTTCAAGAGTCTTGATATAATTTTCATCTTTATTTATCATTTCCATCTTATCTTCCTCCACAGCATTGGTTCCATAGCTTAATAATACCCTTTATTTGCAAAATTGTCAAAGGTTCTTAATATAAAAACCTTCGCTCGTGGCGAAGGTTTTATCAACTATTCATTATTACCATTATCCGATTGCATTTCTTTTATATTTATCAAATGAATTGCAGTAAGTACGGTTATAGTTATTAAGCTTGCTAATATCAAAAATGTCATATGTATTCCTCCCTTTATTCCCTTTTAACTTAATGATATTTTATAATATAAACCTTATTGTTTTCTTAATTATACCCAATTTAAGCATTTTTAAACGGATGCCTCAAAGACCTGCCAATGGGCATCCGTATACCCTTACAGCAGATCGCAGTATCTGCAGCCTTCACATATTTCGATTTTACCTTCAAATATCTTTTTTATAATTTCCATCGTATTAAGAGCTTCTTTATTTTTTTTATCCAATTTTTTTTCATGAATTATTACTTTTTTAGGTGATACATTTAACAATATATTAATGACTGATTCATCATATGCCACCTTATTAACCAAATCACTTGATAATTCCATATTACTTATATAAGTCAGCTTTTTCATATTTTTATCGTATACCTGAATTTTATTGTTCGTGTACATAACATTGACTAAGTCATATTCGGCATCCTCTGTTTCGGAAATCAATTTAATGATGCTTATAAAATCCATGTATTCCTTTTTCATAAGATAGCTGTCAATACACCTTTCAACTACTTGTGCCGCGTACAGTTTAATAAATTTAAGTCTGAAGTTTATGAATCCGTTTAAATTTATTGAGTTTGAGCGTTCTAATATCTCTTTGAATTTATTTTTTATAATAAGCTTAATTTTTACGTCATTGTCAATTTCATTTTCGATATCGGAAATAATGGTTCCGACTTCCTCCTCATCAAAATAAAAATAGCTTTCCTTCAGTATATTAATACTCTCCAGCTTTGTGTATTCAATTAAGAGCTTAGTTACTTTTCCTACTATTTTTTCAATGTATTCCCTCTTATTTATTCTGTTGTCCGTAAAATACCTTAATCTTATGTTCCCTTCATCGGTGGATGATATTTCTATGTTTATATCACTTTCATCTAAATTGGTGATTATTTTAATATTATTAAACACTTCATGATTTTCATTTTCATTTAACTCTAATGATAAAAGCTCCATCAAGTCACTCCTCTCTTCAAGGGAGGTATATTATTTGGATAAAATGCTGTTAATGTGTATAAAATATTCTTATCAAGAAGTTTTTCGTTGATAAGAATAAAAATATTTTTCATTAATTATCTGTATCCACCATATATTGAATTATTGAAACGGATACTAAGTCTGCAATACCTATATACATAAACGAATTTAACGCTGTCTTCCAAATAATATTTTAAAACCTGGTCTGTATGCTAGACTGTGTAGCATATCTCCCTATTCTTGCTTACATTATATGCTATATCCCCGGGATAGTTTCTACTTAGAGTATCCACCTTTAATAAGTTTTATTCTGTCTGTGATTAAACATTTATGTAATAATAACAAGAAATGTGATATAATACATATATCATACCATCACCTCGGCAATGCAAGCGAGCTTGCGCTGCACTCGGCTCAGGTATGATATAATCTTTTATCATATCGAACCGAATATATAGTTAACTATAATTTTTCACAGGAGCAATAATGAACAGTTATATTAAATATCTCATTGATATTATTGTGCTGCTTACAATATATTGTTTTTTCTTTTTCAGGAAGTGGAAGTCTGAGGGAAGGGATGTACTTCTTGTAAATACTATTTTGTATGTGTACGTATCCATGGTTATATTTGTAACCTTGATGCCTGTAATTGTTTCACTGCCGTTTATTTTTGACCATCCGTACATACCGATGAATATGCTGGCTTTTGACGACTATTTTGCAGGCAGAATATATGCAGAGCAGCAAATTTTTCTGAATGTGCTTTTAATGATACCCTTCGGCTTTTTACTCCCCATTGTAAAAAAGCGGAATATATTTTCCTGCACCCTGCTGACATTTTTGTTCAGTCTGACCATAGAACTATCTCAACCGCTGATTAACGGTTTCAGAGCATCTGATGTAACAGATTTAATTACAAATACGGTCGGAGGAATTATCGGATATTTGCTGTACTTAGCTTTTAGACCATTGATAAATGCTTTATTAAATCACATTGAAAGAAATTAATTTGATCCTAGTATAAATTTAAGGAGTGGTGAATCAGAAAATGGATATTACATACAAAGAAAGCAGCAGCTTAGGTAATGAATATTGTGAAGCAAAAAACGAAATTGACAAATTGGTTGACAGCTTCTTTAATTTATTTTCTGTTGAAAAAGATTGTAAGGCAGATTTAAGCGAAATTTTTGATCTGTTTATTTCCGAAGGACTCATCGTTAAATGCAGTGGCATGAACCCCGAAGTTTATAATTTGCACCAATTCATTGAACCCAGGGAAAAAATGTTCAACGAAGGAGTATTACGTGATTTTAAGGAAGAGGAAATATCCGAAAGAACTGAAATATTCGGCAATATTGCACACAGACTGAGCATTTACAAAAAAGCCGGATTTATGAACGGCGAAGCATTCGAAAGCAAGGGTATTAAGACATTACAGTTTATCAAGACAGCCTGCGGCTGGAAAATAAGCTCCATGGCATGGGATGACGAAAGAGACGATTTTAAAGTGCCCGCTTGCAATTTATAATTAATGCCATATGCTTATATATTCAGAATATACTTAAAGAAGCTAAATAACTGCTTGCAGCTACTTAGCTTCTGTCTTTATATCCATGATAAATCCGTATTCGACGAGATTTTCTCTCTTCTCATAATAATTCCGGTTAAAATCTTTGCCACAAGAGGGTCAAACTGCTTGCCCGCATTTCTTTCAATTTCAAGAATTGCTTCATCAACAGTCATGGCCTTCCTATATACGCGGTCATTGGTCATAGCATCAAAGGCATCTACTACGGATATGATACGACAGACAAGAGGTATTTCTTCTCCCTTTAACCCTCGAGGATATCCCTTACCGTCCCAACGCTCATGATGTGATAAAATCAAATCAGCCACAGCTGCCAATTCCGGAGTCGCTTGCGCAATCTGACAGCCTATTTCGGGATGACGTTTCATTTCCTCCCACTCCTCAGTTGTGAGCTTGTCGGGTTTTTTCAAAATATTTGAACGAACACCCACCTTGCCTATATCATGCAGCAGAGCAAGTAAATAAAGGGAATCCATTTCCATCGACGACAGCTGGAGTTCACATCCGATGTCATGGCAATATTTTTCAATCCTCTTTGAATGCTCTTCTGTTTCAGTGCTTTTTTCATATAGAGTGACAAGCAGCATACTTATAATATCGTTACTGTCCTTACATGTACATCCCGGCAGCATATTCCTTTTATTTATATCATCCACAAAGTACTTCCTCCCCATCATGATTTAGCAGCAAAGGAATTTTTTATTTACTCACATTTTCTTGAGTCTTTATGACTTTATGCTCTCCATAGTTTGAATTTTCCCACTTCTTGACGCAGCGTAGATGCCTGTGCCGACATTTCTTCACTTGTTGCGGAATTTTCTTCGGCCGTGGCCGCATTTGTCTGCACAACAGATGATATTTGAGAGAGACCTTCCTTAATCTGCTCAATAGAACCTGTTTGTTCCTCAATAGACTGTTCAATCTTTCCGAAACTCTCCGTAACTTCAGCGGAGCGAACACCAATTTCCTTAAGAATTTGTGCTGTCCTGACTGTAATTTCTGTTCCTTTTGCCACAGTAGACACTGAATTTTCAATAAGCTCAGCCGTCTGTTTTGCTGCCTCACTGGATTTTGCAGCAAGCGCACGAACTTCATCCGCTACAACCGCAAACCCTTTTCCTGCACTGCCTGCCCTGGCTGCTTCTATAGCGGCGTTAAGTGCTAAAATATTTGTCTGGAAAGCAATATCCTCAATAACCTTTGTTATATTGGCAATCTGATTAGATGCGGAGTCAATTTCCTCCATAGAATGGGTGAGCTGCTCCATATGTGCATTTCCTGCATTTACGCTATTTACTGATTGCTGCACAGATGTAGATGCAAAAGTAACCATGGCAGAATTCTCCATAGCCTGCTCTGCTATTACATCTACGGAAGCTGTCAGTTCCTCTACAGATGATGCCTGCTCTGTGGAGCCGCTTGCCAATGCCTGAGCTCCGTCGGAAACCTGATCGGAACCTATCGCCACCTGTTCGGCAGCC
>JAFACY010000165.1 GCA_023425285.1 Bacillota bacterium | reverse complement strand
GTATAGAAATGCTCGAAAGATACTGTAATGATCTGAAGGTTCTTTCTCCGGATACAAGGGAAGCCATCAATGAAAATGATTCGCCTCAGACAACGGTTATGAAATTAGCCTTTGAAAAATGCTTTGATGCATATAAATCCTGTGATGATAAAGGAATAATCATTGCGGCAGATACAATTGTTTACCTGGATAAAATAATGGGAAAACCGGAAAACGAAGAGGATGCATACAACATGCTTAAATTTCTTTCCGGCAATATACACAGCGTTTATACAGGGATATGCATCATAGATAATGAAAACTTGCTAAAGGTAGCAGATTACGAAAAAACATCCGTTGAATTTAATGAACTGAGTGATGATTTAATAAGAAGCTATCTTAAAACAGGTGAATATGCAGATAAGGCAGGCGGCTACGGCATACAGGGATACGGAGAGCTGCTGGTAAAAAGAATAGACGGCTGCTATAATAATGTAAAGGGACTTCCCTTGACAAAGCTTAATAACTTATTGACAAAACATTTTTCTCATAAATTGCTTTAAAATTAAAGCGTATAGCTTTAATATTGCATATTGGAGGTAAAAATGGACAATAATAATTATACCATAAAATCCATTCCTGAGGAAGACAGACCGCAGGAGAAGCTGTTGAAATATGGAGCTAACAATTTGTCTAATTCAGAACTCTTGGCAGTGATATTAAGGACGGGTAACAAGGAAGAAAATGTTTTAAAGCTGTCTCAGAGAATTTTGTCTGAGGATAACAGGGGACTTAAAAATATAGCAGAAGGTACAATACAAAAATTCAAGGCCTTTAAAGGTATAAGTGATGTCAAGGCAGCTCAGCTTATGGCTTTATCGGAATTAAGCAAAAGGATAAGCACATTAAAAATTGAAAAAATAAAAATTTCTTCTCCAAGTGATGCTGCCGTTGTTATGATGGAGGAAATGAGGTATTATAAGAAGGAGCACTTTAAAATTATTTTATTGGATACTAAAAATAACATAACAAAGATTTCGCAAATTTCTGTTGGCAGCTTAAATTCATCCATAGTCCATCCGAGAGAAGTCTTTGCAGAGGCAGTAACAAACTCAGCCTCATCTGTAATATTGGTACATAATCATCCCAGCGGAGAAGCAGAACCAAGTCATGAGGATATAGTCCTGACCAACCGTCTTGATGAATGCGGTAAAATTTTGGGAATAAAGGTTTTGGATCACATTATTATAGGCGATGGTGTGTTTTACAGCTTTAAAGAAGAAGGCTTAATTTAATTAATTTGATAATGAAAGGAAATAAAATGGGATTTTTCAATATATTTACTCAAAAAATAGGCATAGATTTAGGAACATCAAACACACTTATATACGTAAAAAATAAAGGAATTATAGTAAATGAACCGTCGGTAACGGCTATAAATGTAAATACAAATGAGGTGTGTGCTGTCGGTACTCCCGCTAAGGAAATGCTTGACAGAACACCTAAATCAATAAGTGCAATAAGACCTCTTCAAAACGGTGTGATAGCGGATTTTGAAATTACGAGAGCAATGATAAAGTATTTCATAGAAAAAGCATTGAATAACAGAAGATTTGTAAAATCACATATTGTTATTTGTGTGCCTGTTGGGGTTACATCCATTGAAAAAAGAGCTGTTGAGGAAGTAGCATACGATGCGGGAGCAAAAAAGGTTAAGCTGGTTGAAGAGCCGATGGCAGCAGCTATAGGAGCAAACCTCAATGTAGATCAGCCCGTGGGCAACATGATAGTTGATATAGGCGGAGGAACTACGGAAATTGCCGTTATATCGCTGGGCGGTATAGTTGTAAGTGATTCACTGCGTATTGCCGGTGACGATATGGATATAAATATCAAGGATTATATAAAGATTAAATATAAAATGGAAATAGGGCTTATAACCGCTGAAAAGGCTAAAATGGTTTTAGGGAATGCAAGCAAGAAGTATTACAGCAAAGCCAATAATAATGATGAAGAGGGTGCGCCGGGAGATTACAGGACAGAGATGGAAATCCGTGGTAGAGATATTGTTTCCGGTCTGCCTCTGAACATAGTCGTAACAAGTGATGAAATAAGAGAAGCAATTATGGAAACTGTTAATAATATTGTCAATGCAATAAAAAGAGTTCTGGAAAAGACACCTCCGGAATTATCGTCGGACATTTATTCCAACGGTATAGTATTGACAGGTGGAGGAGCACTATTAAAGGGTCTGGATATTTATATAGAAAAAGAAACAGGCTTGAAGGTATTTATAGCGGATACTCCGTTAAACAGCGTTGCCTTGGGTGCAGGTAAAATATGTGAGCTTCTGTAAAGTGGTGAGTAAATGAATTTTGTAAGAAGGTATTATAAAAGGATATTATTTTTACTTACAGTCTTAATATTGATAATCTTAATCGGTCTCTCTTCTGTGGGCAGAGGAGAGGTTGATTTGGGTTTTTTTGGCAATGCCGTTGCAGGCTTGCAAAAATTAACCTTTAATACTGGACATACTATAATCAGTTCAATTTATTCGGTACAGGATATTGTACGGATGCGTGAAGAAAATAATATGCTTACGGACACGGTGCATGAGCTGCAGGAAAATTTGCGCATATTGGAGAACATCGTAAACAAGTCGGATGCTCTTGAAACCGAATACGAAATGAAAAAAAACCTTAAGTATGATTACACTGTGGGACAAGTGATTGCATTGGATGATTCCAACTGGTTCAGCAGGGTAACCATTGATAAGGGTGAAAAAGACGGTATACATAAAAATGATATTGTCATACATGCAGTGGAAACTGAAAAGGGAGTAGTCCAGATAGGTCTGGTCGGAGTAGTGACACAAACATCATCAAACTGGGCTAAGGTAATAACCTTGTTGGATGAAAGCTGTAAAATCAGCTTCACAGATATTAATACAGACGAAAGCGGTATTTTGCAGGGAAGCGTTGACGGAACAATTACGGGATATTTCTTTAACAGCAAGGCATCGGTAAACAAGGAGGATTCACTGGTTACCTCAGGTATAGGTGAAATTTATATTCCTGATATTTATATAGGTAAGGTGACCGAAGTATTTCCCACAACAGATGCTTCAACTCAGAGGATTGTAATAGATCCTGCGGTTGAATTTACTAAGCTTAACAGAGTTTATGTGCTTAAGGTAGACAGATGAAAGGTATAATTAAATGAGAAAATTTAGTTTAATGGCGGTTGTTATTATTTTAAGTTTTATTATACAAACATCTTTATCAAATTTTTTTGCCGTATTTAATACTACAGCAAATCTATCGCTGACCGTATTGGTTGTATTTGCCATGATGTCAAACGGCATTATAGGTGCGATTATCGGGTTGTTTACAGGTATGCTGTACGATGCAATGATTTATGATGTTTTTGGGGTTTACACCCTTATATATTTTATAATAGGAGCTGTTATAGGAAATTACAGCGAAGATATGATACGGGAAAATTATGTTGCATATACAACTGTTACGGGAATTTCTACATTTGTAATGCATTTTTCTTTATATGTTATATTGTTTTTTTTGAGGTACAGAGTCAGCTATGCAGGAAGCATCATAAATAATATCTTTATCGAAACAATATTAAATATGGTACTTGTTGTGTTTGTACTGAAATTTATAAACTTCTTATTTGACAAACTGAGTGTCAAATAATATGTGACAATCGAGGTGAGTTTATTTGAATTTAAAAAAGTTTTTCAGCAACAGATTTAATCTTATATACATGGTTATTGCTTTTATGCTTTGTGTATTAGGTTTCAGAATGGCTGTTCTGACCATAGTAGAGGGTGAAGAATACAGAGCCGTTGCGGACATTAAGAAAATCAAGGACATCCCGGTAAAGGCGCCGAGGGGTAAAATATATGACAGAAACGGAGTATTGCTGGCGGATAATGTTGCAAGCTTTACGGTACAAATGTACACAGATGAAATTGAACCTGAAAATTTCAATGAAATTGCATATATTTTATCCAAAATACTAGATGAGAACGGTGAAAGACCCATAGATGATTTTCCGATCAAGCTTGATACCTTTGAATATATCGTCGAGCCGGAGCTAAGAAGCGCTCCTGATGAGGCAGTATCCTACATCACAGCAGAAGAAAGAGTCATACAAGTTGTTACGGAAAGACTATATTCATGGTTAAATTATTCGTATGCCGTATACAGCGAAGAATTTAACATTAAGGCAAGAGTGCTTGATACAATTTCAAGAGATGTTGAAATACCTGTTAAACTGGAAAACGGTCAATTTGTATATACAGAAATAGAAGATATTGTCGTTTCAGACAATGAAAATGTGCAGCAGACAGAGGCACCGGTGGATGGAGAAGAGATTGTCGATCCTATTACTGTCTGGCTGAGAAGTAATAATCTGAATGAAAAAGCGACTGCCGAGAATGCTGTCATTGAAATGCTGGTTAAAAATAATAAGTATCTCAAACGATTGTTTACTGATTCAAAGATAAGAAGATTTTCATATAATTTCATTATGTCAAACTCACTTGAATCAAACGTCAAACTGACGAAATTTGCATTTGTGCAGGATGAATATTACGGAAACCTAAAAAGAGGTCTGAATGTAAACCATCAGGAAATAACACCGAGCTCCTCGGCAAAGGATGATTTTGTAATACTGACCATGAAATATTCACTGGATAATTTGCTGTTGACCGTATACCAAAATGACAGCGGTAAGGTTATGCCGGGAGCTGTTCTTGTTGAAAAGCTGAGGGAAATATATCCGGATATACCTGTACGATTTGTTGAAAACGGTGAGACCGGTGCGTATGAATTCACGGACGAGGATTTGAAAATAAAATATCTGAATCAGCACAACATGGAATTAAATACGACCGCCTATGATTTCATAAAGCAGTTGTCATTTAAAAACTATGAAATATTGTATAACCTGATAACCGATGAAATAATAAAATATTACGCTCAGGTGGAATTGTTGAAGTACGAAAATCCCTCTATTTCTATTGCCGAATGGGAATATTCACCTGTGAGAGATAAAAGAAACTGGATAAACAGCAATATCTCCGGAATTGATAAGGAAGCAGTTAAAAACCTGTCTGCCGAGGATGTATTTAATGGTTTAAGAGAAAAGCTGAAAATAAGCGATGATATAAATGATTATGACATGAGAAATATGATGGTCATCAGAGAACGGTACAACAGAATCAGCTACTTGTCATACCATCCTGTTGATATATGCTACGGTATATCCGAAAGGTCCGTAGCGATGATTTCAGAAAGGTCTCATGAATTGACCGGTATCAATGTTGAAATAGAGCCTCTTCGATATTATCCCAAGCACGAGGTTGCTTCTCATGCATTAGGTTACTTAGGTAAAATAGCTCAGGAATATGAAATCAGGGAGTATGTTAACGAGAAGGGCTACAGTCCAGATGATATAATAGGAAAAACAGGCATTGAAGAAAAATTCGAGGACTATCTAAGGGGAGTAAAAGGCAAGAAGACAGTTGAGGTAAACAATATGGGCAGGACCATTAAGTCAGTGTCCAGTCAGGCGCCCGAACCCGGAGATAATGTGTACCTTACCCTGGATGAAGAGCTGCAGAAAAAATCTGAGGAAATCCTCCAAAAAGGTCTGGAGCAAATACAGACAGGCGGAGTCTTTGAAAGCGAATGGGGTGATTTCCCGTTTAAGGATAAATATGAAAATGCAAGATCCGGCGCTCTGGCAGTCATTGATGTTAAAACAGGAGAGCTTCTAACCATGGCAAACCATCCCGGATATGATTTGAACCTGTTTTCAACCGGGATTTCAACCGATGACTGGAACAGTCTGCTCAGTGACTCTAAAAATCCGCTGGCACCGAGACCATTGTACAATATTGCGATGCTCACAAAGATACAGCCCGGCTCCACATTTAAAATGATTACTTCTTTAGCTGCATTGGAAAAGGGTGTAGATCCTAATACGAGAGTCTACTGTGCAGGAACGATGAAGGTCGGAGACAGACCTTTCAGCTGTTGGATTTATAATATGTTCGGAGGTTCACACGGTTATCAGACCATGTATGATGCAATAATGAATTCATGCAACTTCTATTACTACACCACCATGCTTGGTGAAAACTTGGCAACACATCAGAAGCATACCGTAAGGGTAAGCGCCGAGGATGTAATTGAAATGGCTAAAGAATTCGGACTTGACTCCAAGACAGGAATCGAAATAGATATACCGCAGGAGGCTTCAGGAGGAGTTCCAAGTATCGAAGGCAAGAAAATAAGCATAAGGGTATATTTAAGAATGTTCCTTGAAGCAAATATAGAGAAATACTTAGAAGACGGCTTTACACTGGATACCGCAATGAAAAATGAGATAGTAGAGGAAATTGTAAGCTGGATAGACATAGAAGAACCTATGACGAGAGGTGAGGTTTATGAAGGATTGAAAAGCTTAAGGCTGAATCCGGAAAAGACAAATGCCTACCAGGTACCATTAGTAGACATTATAAAATATTCATATGTAAATCAGGCTGTGTGGAATTCGGGAGATAACCTGAATATAAGCATCGGTCAGGGTAACAATGCATATACGGTTCTGCAGATGGCCAATTATACCGCAACCATAGCAAACGGTGGATACAGAAGAAATGTAAGCATAATAAAGGATGTAAAAACATATGACGGCAAGGATACTGACTACATCCCGGAAAGAAGTGCCGAAAGAGTAAATCTCTCGGATTACAGTTATCTGGATGTTGTGAAAGAAGGTATGAGAAGAGTGTCCCTGGACGATGCTGCCAAGCCGTTTAAAGATTTCCCCGTGGCCGTTGGAAGTAAGACAGGTACGGCACAGAATCAGGGAACAAATCCGGATACAGGCAAGCCATACGATGATTTTGCATGGTATGTTGCATTTGCACCATACGATGATCCTGAAATAGCGGTTGCCTGCGTACTGTTTGAGGGTGGCTCGGGACGTTATCCTATTCCTATAGTCAGAGAGGTTATAGGAGAATATCTTAAACTTAAAGAACAAAGAGCACAAGGAAATGGAGAGTAATTATGGGAAAGGTTATAGCGGTCAGTTCACAGAAAGACGATATCGGAAAAACAATTATAAGCATTAAAACAGGTGCTAAATTATCACAGTCAGGTAAAAAGGTTTTATTGATGGACTTTTCGTCAGGCAAAAAGAAAATGTCAGAATACCTTAACGTTAACGAAAATATAATTTACGATATTAAAGATGTGCTGGACTCAACCTGTTCCCTTGAACTGGCAGCAATAGAAATAAAAGAAGGCTTATCACTTCTTCCATGTCCGAGAATCAAGGATAAGCTCGGAAAAATAAAGAGAGAATCCTTTGTTAAAATTGTCAATGAAGCAAAAAAAGATTACGATGCGGTTATTTTGGATATAGATAAAATTCAGCTCAGTTATGTGGATTTCAGCATATTGGACAGTATTATAACAATTAACAATAATGATTTTTCGTGTATCAAAGAAATAAATACAGATAAGGCAATTGCCGAAAAGTATAATTTCAGCAACATATATGTCCTTATAAATAAATTCAATAAAAAAAAGGCATCAAAGGGTTCCATGATGAAATTAAAGGATATACAAAAATTGTCTGAGACAAAGATTCAATCCACAATTGAAGAAAATGTAAAGTATAGTGAAGCATCTTATGACTTTTTTTTCAATGCTGAGGATAACCCCTTCAACAGAGCCGTCAATGATATAAGATTTTTAGATTAAGCAAAAAGAGAAAAATACTTATGTAGTAAATTAACTATTTAAGTATTTTTTTATTTAACATTATTTAGTAATAAAGCTTGTAACATTTTAATAAAATGTAGGGAAGGGGTGGGTGAGA
>JAFACY010000131.1 GCA_023425285.1 Bacillota bacterium | reverse complement strand
TTTAAGGGGACACATTAAAGCGTCCCCTTAGTTATTAAAATTTATTGTTTTTATATACTACCTTACCGTCTATGATTGTCATCACCGTTTCATAATCTATGTCAAGCAGAGGATTGCCTTTAAATATCGCTATGTCCGCATCCTTTCCAATCTCTATGCTTCCCACTCTGTCGGAAATTCCGGTTATTTCTGCAGGATAGATGGTTATTGCTTTCCATGCTTCTTCCTCAGGCAGTCCGGCTTTAACCGCCATGCCTGCACACATATTTATATGCTGGATAGGTATAACATTAGAATCAGTTATTATGGCTATTTTTATACCTGCATCATGCAATATTTTCGGTGTTTCGAAGCTTTTATTTTTAAGCTCATACTTGGTTCTTGAACCGAAGGTCGGTCCTATGAGACACGCTTTTCCTGCTTCCTTCAATTCATCCGGTATCAGATGACCTTCTGTGCAGTGATCCAGAGTTATATCCAGATCGAATTCCTTTGCAATTCTGAGAGCCGTAAATATATCATCTGTCCTGTGAGCATGTGCCTTTAAAGGTATTTCCTTTTTCATGACAGGTAAGAGCGCTTCAAGCTTCAGGTCAAAGTCAGGTTTTTTATCGGGATCCTCTACTGAAGCCTCAAGATCCTCCTTGTATTGCTTCGCTTCGTACAATGTTTCTCTTAAAAGTGCCGCTATAGCCATCCTCGTAACGGGGGATTTATGCTGCTCGTTGTAAACTCTCTTAGGATTTTCACCAAAGGCAATTTTCATAGCAACGGGGTCCTTTATGACCATGTCGTCCACTCTCCTGCCATATGTCTTAATGGCAAGAAATGTTCCGCCTATGACATTGGCACTTCCCGGTCCTGTTACGGCAGATGTCACTCCGCCTTCGATTGCATCTATGAAGCCCTGATCCAACGGATTGATGGCATCTATTGCTCTTAACTGCGGTGTAATGGGTTCAACATCTTCATTGCCGTCCTCACCTTCAAAGCCTATACCCTCTTCCCACATACCTATGTGACAATGTGCATCTACGAAGCCCGGTGTAACCAGCATACCGCTTGCATCTATTACTTCTGCGTCAGCAGGTATTTCAAGGTCGATGCCAACGGCTTTTATTTTTCTGTCTTCTATAATTATTTGTCCGCCGGGTAGGTCTTCGCCTGCCATTGTCTTTATATAACCATTTTTAATTACTAACATAATTCCTCCAGATGCGTATTATTTAGGTAAAAATCCAATCTTTTTTGATACCTTGCTGAGAGTTCTTCTTGCTGTGGCATTTGCTTTTTCTGCACCGCTTTGATAGATCTTCTCTAAATAATCCTTATTTTTCAATAAATAATCAATTTTTTCCTGTATAGGCTTCAGCTCATTTATAACAACCTCTGCCACATCGTCCTTAAACTGAGCGTAACCCTTGCCCTCATAATCGGCCACAATTTCATTGTATGGCTTATTTGCTATTTTAGAATAAATATTTATTAAGTTTTTGATTCCCGGTTGTTCATCTGTATATTTAACTACTCCAAGAGAATCAGTTACTGATCTTTTGAACTTTCTTCTTATTGCATCAACATCATCGGAAAGCAAAATATATGCATTTTCATTGGAATCCGATTTTGACATCTTGCTTGACGGTTCCTGCAGGCTCATTATTTTTGCGCCTTCCTTTTCTATAAAGGGTTCAGGGATTTTGAAGGTTTCGCTGTATCTGTTGTTAAATCTTGCAGCAATATCTCTTGTAATCTCCAGATGCTGTCTCTGGTCCTCTCCAACAGGCACAAGATCTGCCTGATAAAGAAGAATATCAGCCGCCATTAATACAGGATAGGTAAACAGACCCGCAGTTATTGAGCCGTGATCAAGCTTCTTGGATTTATCCTTAAACTGAGTCATTCGTCCTAATTCTCCGTAATACGTAAAGCAGTTTAAAATCCAGCTCAGCTCAGCATGTGCCGGAACATGGGATTGTATGAACAATGTTACCTGCTCGGGGTCGATGCCTGCAGCTATGTAATTTGCAAGCACTTCAAATGTATTTTTTCTTAAATCCTTCGGTTCCTTGGGAACTGTTATGGCATGCATATCTACCACGCAATAATAGCTGTCATATTCGCTTTGAAGCTTAACCCAGTTTTTCAGTGCTCCTAAATAGTTTCCGAGAGTAAGTGCACCTGATGGCTGCATACCGCTGAATATTACCTTTTTATTTTCCATTGCTATCCTCCATATCCTGTATATAAAAAGAACTTTCTTCCATAATGGAGCAGAAAGCTCTCAAAAGTACTTTTTTTGATTATACTACAGCGTTTTTTATTTGTCAAAAATACTTTAATTAACTCACATCATATATTTTATACAATTTCTTCCGCATTTTTTTGCTTCATACATCATGTTGTCTGCTTTTTGTATCATAATATCTGCCGTATCCCCAGGCGTATACTCTACAACACCAATGCTTCCTGTAAATCCCTCAATATTCGGAATATTAATTTTGCTGATGCCTAATCGTAATTCCTCCAATAATACACCGGAATTAACTATAGGTGTGTCAGCAAGTAATATCATAAATTCTTCACCGCCCCATCGTGCAAGGCAATCCACTTTACGTATCCTTTTCTTTATATAGCCGGTTATGCTTTGCAAAACCAGGTCGCCTGTATTATGACCATATTTATCATTTATTGTCTTAAACTTATCGATATCCAGCATTGCAATCGAAAAGACATTTCCTGTTCTTTTCGAGCGTTCAATTTCTTCTTCCAATCTATTTGCAAAATATCTTCTGTTGTATGTATTGGTTAAATAATCTATTACAGATAATTTCTCTAATTCTTCTCTTGCCTTTATTCTCTCGCTTATATCACGGAAAATTCCTACGTAATAATCTTTGGAATTAATCTTTAGAGTCGAAGCAGAAATCTCCGCTCCAAAAATTCGTCCATTTTTGTGCTTAATTTTTAATTCTTTGACTTTGTTATCTCCAAGCAGGTCTTTAATATTATAACTTTCATTTATGTTTTCAAGATCATCGGTTATTGTAAGCTCATTAAGTTCTTTGCCAAGCATCTCATCTTTTGTATATCCAAACAGCTGAACTGCCGCAGGATTCCAAAGAGAAACATATCCCTTGTCATCCGTCATGATCATACCATCCTGAACGGAGTTAATTATAGCATTTAAAATAGATTCTTTTTCCTTAATTTCCGATTTAACTTCATGCAGCTTTATAGCCATTTCAATTGTAGCAAGAAGAGCTGTATTATCCATTCCCTTTTCTATAAAACCGTAAGCGCTTATATTTCTTATTTGATCAATTATCGTATCAGAGGCATTAGCCGTAAGAAAAATTATAGGCAGCTCCTTATGATTATTTATAATTTCAGCCGCTTCTATACCATTCATATTACCTGCCAATTCTATATCCATAAGTATCAAATCCGGAGCTGAATTACCATATACTTTTTCTACAGCCTCTTCACCTGTTACTACATTGTCTATTTCAAAACCGTTCTTTTTTAAATAATTCCCTACTACTGCCGTTATAAAATGACTATCTTCTACTAACAGTATTTTTCTACCGGTATGCATAATATCACCCTTCATAATTATTCAATAAAATCAATACTATAAACACATCATATACGTTATTAACAAGAATAAAACTTGCGTTGTTTCTATTGCAAAGCCCTCAAAAGCTTCGGTGATCCTACCGATTTTTTCCTCATATAAGCTCATTATTATTCCCGTAATCATATACGTCAGCGCCAGAGAAATAACCAATCGGTAATTGAAAATAACCGTAAATAAAAATGAAATAGCAAATGCGGAAATAACATGATGCTTTTCACAATATTTCATAACAGATGTATCATCCTTATTACCTTTAATGATGAAGCTCAATATAATGAGGTTTGAAAATCCCGCAACAGGCATGATTATAAGTGCGGTTGAAGGAATTAAAGGAATCAATGAAAAGTACAATAAGCTTATTAATATTATACCGATCATACCATTTGTCTGATCATTGTCATCCTTGGATTTCAGAAGTAAATTCAGTGAAGTGTATGTGGCTTTTATGTTAACTGATTTTGTGATTATGTAGAAATAAATCAATACTAATGCACCAATAAAAAAGCTGTCATAAAAGAATTTAAGACCAGCTATAAAAAATGCAGCAAAACCAATGACAAATCCTATAATCGGCAAAGCGAGAATGCCGCTTTTATAGTCCTCATCAGTTGTGTCAGCATATATGGTTATATTGATGCAAGTATATTTTTTAAGCATTAGTATAATGCCGGCAACAATACTTCTTAAGTCAAACATAGTCCACCCTCATATATCATAAAAGCAAGCCGTTTATCGGCTTGCCTCACACCGATACAATAAATACATACCAACCAGAGACGCATGTCTTTGTTATCTCAATTGTATCCATTATATCATATCTGAGCCGAGTGCAGCGCAAGCTCGCTTGCATTGCCGAGGCGATGGTATGATATATGCATTATATCACAAAAATAGTTATTATTAAAATATAAATTTACATACTATAAGAAATTATATAATCTCATCAGCATCAAATAAGATTCCTGGTATGTACAATTGTTAAAGGGCTTAAAGCTGACTCCGTTTCCCTTTAATAATTCATTGCTGGAAACATAATAGATAAATGATTTTTCTGATTCGCTCACACCTGAAATATCATTGAACTCAACTGCTTTATAATCCGATATATCCTTATTTAATTTATTGCTGACATAACTAAAAAACTTGGCTATTTCTAATCGTGTTATGTAGTCATCTTCATCGGCATCATATATTACATCCATGTCGACAATTTCTCCCTTCAGAGGGTCGAGGCTTGTATGTTCTTCCTTTTCAAC
>JAFACY010000058.1 GCA_023425285.1 Bacillota bacterium | reverse complement strand
GGGCAGAACCTTAGCGGCTCTTATATGAAAAAATTGAAGGAAGCAGTAAAGGATAAGGAAGTATGCCTGATTGTAATTTCAAAATCGGGAACAACTATTGAAACGGCTTTGTCATTCAGAGTGCTGAAGGAACTGATGGAAGAAAAATATATGGATGAGTCAAAAAACCGAATATTTGTTGTGACGGATAAAAACAGGGGTGCTCTGAAAAAGATATCTGACTTAAACGGATACAAAACATTCGTTATACCTGATGACATAGGCGGAAGGTATTCGGTCATAACTCCAGTTGGTCTGCTGCCCATGGCTTTTGCGGGTCTTGATGTGGAGGCGTTTCTGAAGGGACTGAAATCAGGTGGCGATGAATATAAAAACAGATCCTTTGACGGAAATATATGCTGTCAGTATGCAGCAGCAAGAAATATACTGAACCGCAGAGGAAAGGAAGTAGAAATTTTAGTGAATTACGAGCCATCCTGCGTTTCAATTGCAGAATGGTGGAAGCAGCTTTTCGGTGAAAGCGAAGGAAAGGAAGGCAAGGGGATTTTTCCTGCTTCATTAAATTTTACGACAGATTTGCACTCCATGGGGCAGTTTGTTCAGGAAGGACGAAAAATCATATTTGAAACAACCGTCAACATAGAAAAAACAAATGACGATACAATTGTTCCTCACGATGATGAAGATTTTGACGGATTAAATTACATTGCGGGCAAGACATTCAGTTACATAAATCAAAAGGCATTTGAGGGCACGTTCATGGCACACAGTGAGGGAGAGGTTCCCGGAATAATAATAAATGTGCCTAAAATGAACGAATATTACTTAGGCAAGCTTTTTTACTTTTTTATGATGTCCTGCGCCATAAGTGGGTATACTAATAACATCGACCCATTTACGCAGCCCGGGGTTGAACATTATAAAAAAAATATGTTTAGCTTATTGGGAAAAAGGTAAGTATAATAATACAGGGCGTGACTCATATGGAGTACAAGGCGCCACAGAGGAGAACGTATATGATAAAATTAGGAGAAATGCAGGAACTGACAGTAACTCAGAAAAAAGACTTCGGAGTTTATTTGAAGAGTACGGGCAGTGAAAAATCAGAGGACAAGGTGTTGCTTCCCATAAAGCAGGTGCCGGCTGATACTGAAATAGGCGACAAGATAAATGTATTTGTTTACAGAGATTCGGATGATAAAATAATCGCCACCGTAAAAAGACCGAAGCTGACAATGGGAGAAATAGCTTATCTGAAGGTTGTGCAAATAACGGGAATAGGCGCTTTCATGAATTGGGGACTGGAAAAGGACTTGTTTTTACCCTTCAAGGAGCAAATAGGTGAAATAAAATTAAATGGTGAGTACCTGGTGGGATTGTACATAGACAAATCGGACAGATTGTGTGCCACTATGAATTTGTTCAAGGTTTTAAGAACGGATTCACCATACAAGGTGAATGACAATGTCAAGGGCACTGTTTTCAGCCTGAAAAGAGGCTTGGGTGCCACTGTTGCCGTAGAAGGAAAATATTTGGGTCTGATACATGAAGGTGAAATATTAAAGCCGCTGAGACCGGGAGATGTGGTTGAGGTAAGAGTCAGTCACATAAAAGAGGACGGCAAGCTTGATCTGAGTCTGAAGGATGCCCCGAAGCTACAAATAGACAAGGACGGAGAAAAAATATTAAGCATATTGACTAAGAACAAGGGCTTTTTATCAGTTAATGACGATTCTGATCCCGAAACTATTAACAAGGTGCTTGGCTTAAGCAAAAGCTCCTTTAAAAAAGCGGCAGGACGACTTATGAAACGCAAGGTCATTGAAATGAACAGAGACGGCATCAAGCTATTAAAATCGGGCAATTCACCACAAAGGGAAAAAAATACAAGAGGAAAAAAGTAAGCATATCTTGACAAAATCAACATTTAAAAGTACTATAATAAGTGCTTTATAAGTAAAAAACATAAATATACAGAGGAGGAAATTATGTCTACACCACACAACAGTGCCGCCAAAGGGCAGATAGCGGAAACCGTTTTATTGCCGGGAGATCCCCTGAGAGCTAAGTTTATTGCGGAAAATTTCCTGACTGATGTGGAGCAATTCAATGCAGTCAGAAACATGTTCGGATATACGGGTACATACAACGGCAGAAAAGTATCTGTAATGGGTACGGGAATGGGATGCCCTTCCATAGGAATTTATTCTTATGAATTGATACATATGTATGGAGTGAAAAATTTAATCAGAGTGGGCTCATGCGGAGCATTTGACCCGAAATTGAATTTATATGATATTGTGTTGGCAATTGGTGCAAGCACCGACTCAAACTACGGAGCACAGTACAAGCTGCCGGGCATATATTCTGCAACGGCTTCATGGGAGCTTTTGTCAAAGGCAAAAAAGATTGCCGATGAAAACAATATAACTGCTACTGTAGGAAACGTACTGACTTCGGATGTTTTCTACGGAGATGATATGGACAGCTGGAAGAGCTGGGCGAAGATGGGATTAT
>JAFACY010000079.1 GCA_023425285.1 Bacillota bacterium | reverse complement strand
GGAAGAAAGCAGTAAAAAGAACGATGTAAAAATAATATGGAGGAGAAAATAGAATGAACAAAAGCTTTTTTATTGAAAACAGAAAGAAATTTGCACAAAAAATGGAGGATTACTCAACAGCGGTATTTTTCTCCGGCAAGGCACCGAGAGAAAGTGCCGATCAGGAATATGGATTTTCCGTAGACAGGAATTTCTTTTATTTAACCGGAATCGAAATGGAGAATATGGTTTTACTTATAAATAAAATTGCAGGTAAGACTACAGAGGTTCTGTACATACCGCCTGTGGATGAGTACTATGAAAAATGGTTCGGAATTTTGATGAGAAAAGAGGAGGCTAAGGAAGTGTCCGGAATCGAATCGATTCAGGACAGAAACAACTTCGTGGACGAATTTGCCAAGAGGTTATCCTCTGCAGACAGACCCGACAACGTATATGTTTTCTCATATATTGCCGATAAGGATGAGCCATATGACAATTACAGAAGCCTGGCTCACTGGATCAGAAACCAATATCCGGCGGTAAATATTAAAAGCTCTCTTGACATAGTTTCAGATCTCAGAGGCTCCAAGACTGAAGAAGAAGTGAATGAAATAAAGACGGCAATAGGCTACACTAAGGAAGCTCTGGAATTTGTAATGAAAAATTTAAAGCCGGGCAGATTTGAATATCAGATAAGAGCTGATTTTGAATACCAGCTTGGATTAAGAGGCTCCAAGCCAAGCTTTAAAACAATAGGTGCATCGGGAGAAAAGGCTGTAATTCTGCACTATATAGATTTAAAACAGAAAATACAGGACAACAGCCTCATACTTCTTGACTTAGGTGCTCTTTCCAACAATTATGCATCCGATATCACAAGGACGTATCCTGCAAACGGTAAGTTTACACAGAGACAAAAGGACATATATAATATAGTCCTTGAAGCTCAGGACGCTGCAATGGATAAAATGCACGTGGGTGCATTGGAAGAGGATGTAAATAATGCCGTTAAGAAGCATTTTGCACAAGGCTTAAAAGCCTTGAACATCATTAAGGATGATGCCGATGTCATCAGATATTATTATCACGGCATAGGTCATCCCTTAGGTCTTGACGTACATGATTTAAGAAGAAGAGACAAAACAATTCAGGAAAACAATGTTTATACTGTTGAACCGGGACTTTACATCAAGGAAGAAGGCATCGGAATCAGAATAGAGGATGATGTATGGGTTACCAAAAACGGTCTGGTTAATCTTTCAAAGGAAATAATCAAGACTGTGAATGATATAGAAAATTTCATGAAGTAAAAAAAGAGATGGTTCTTTATCAATCAAAAAGAACCATCTCTTTTACTCCGTAATCACCTATTTCAACATTCCATGTTGTTAGATCCTTGCCGTGCCAGTCTGTTCCGCCTGTCTTAAGCAGATCGTGCCTTATAGCGAAATCTTCGTATTTACTGACTAAAGCCTCATCGTGGTAAGGATAATAAACCTCCAGGGCTCTCAGACCGTGAGGCAGAAGCAGCTCCATTTCTTTTATGTCGGCATCACCGATTCTTGCGGGATGAGCAAAGCTTGAAGTTCCTTTAGCCTGATTTATGACCTCCACAGCTTCCGAAGAGTGTATGGGGAAATTTTCTATAAAATGTCCGTCGTAGTGCCTCAGCTTGGAATTGAAAAACTCCGGCCAGTCCTTCAGAGAATAGGGCTCTCCGTCAGCTATCATTGCCTTCATGATGTCCGACAGGGCTATGGACTGCTTGAATCCGGCATATTCAATTATTTTATTTATATCAAAATCCAAATAGTTGTTTTTTAGCAGCCAGTGGTAGTGGTCCATAAATGATTTTTTGAAATAATTGCAGATTATGCTTAACATATCCTGCAGCTGACTGTTTGAAACATCTATGTTATATCCGAGTATGTGTATGAGATGTCCGTTGGAAACAGATGATATTTCCACTCCGGGAATAATGTCTGTATTTTGTCTGCCTGCTTTTTCTGTTATTTCAGCTATACCATATGTGGTGTCGTGGTCTGTCAGAGAAATTGCGGGTATGTTTTTTTGCCGAACAATTTTCAGTATGTCGTCGATGGAATCAGTTCCGTCGGAAAATTTAGAGTGTACGTGTAAATCAATCATATCTTGCTCCCGGGTTTGATAAAGCTATTATATCATTTTCAGAAATATTTCGCTATAAATTTAATGCAATTTTAATTTTACACTAATTATTTATGAATATAGTATGTGTATTATATGAGTAAATTGAATAGAATATATAATAAAAGGGAGATGTAAGATGGAAATATTAATCGGACTATTTGTATTTTTTGTATTTATAGTTGCCGCAATAAATATAGGCGTTGTTTTATTTAAGGTTGTATTCACAATTATAGGAGCTGTAATAGGACTTTTCGTCATAATATTGCTCATACCTCTGGGTATCGGATTTTTGTTGATACCGGCAATAATAATTGGTATAATAATAGCTGTTGTCAAATTGATTCAGTTCATATTCTAAAATTCAATTAAAATAAGATATTGCATTTGCATACATTTGATCTGCATATATTTACATTTTAAAAATGTGAATATTTCAACGAATATTTAGGTCGATGTCATTTGTAGGTGTAGTTCGTGGAGAAAAACGTAAGAATTTACAAGTTGAATTTGAATATATATGCGGTGGTTTAATCGTCAATAGCAAAAATACCATTCCTGTATAGTGGTGTTTCTATTATTGTATTCTTCAACATATCAGTTGTTACAGCTTGTTTTAAAGAAAAAGCCATATAATTAGGATATATGCTTTAAATAAATTGTTGACAAATGCTGTGCGTTTATGTATAGTTTTACATAAATGAAACAATAATATATAAAGCTGTGAAAAGAAGAGTAGCTTGTAAGTTATGACAAAGAGAACCGGAGCAAGGTGTGAGCCGGGGATTGACTTTATAGTGAAGATGGCCTTGGAGCTTCATTCCTGAGCATTTGTTAAGGTTTGACGTAAGTATACGTTATAATACGAGGGTTGTATGACCTGTTGAGGCACATATTGTGAAATATGTGCGAATAAGAGTGGTAACGCGGATTTTCGCCTCTTTGCATATGCAAGGAGGCTTTTTATTTTTGGATAATGAAAGGAATTTCAGGAGGTAAATATGGATAAAGGAAAATATTATTTAACAACGGCAATTGCATATACGTCCGGCAAGCCTCATATAGGCAACACATATGAAATAGTGCTTGCCGACAGTATAGTGAGATTCAAAAAACTGAACGGATACGATGTTTATTTCCAGACAGGAACAGACGAACACGGAGAAAAAATTCAGATTAAAGCAAAGGAAGCAGGTAAGACACCTCAGCTTTACGTGGATGAAGTAGCCGGAGAAATCAAAAGAATATGGGATTTGATGAACACAAGCTATGATAAATTTGTCAGGACATCAGACCCCGGACACAAAAAAATAGTGCAGGACATATTTAAAAAGCTGTATGACCAGGGAGATATTTACAAGGGATATTATGAAGGATGGTATTGCACACCCGACGAAGCATTCTTCACCGAATCGCAGTTGGTTGACGGAAAATGTCCCGATTGCGGCAGAGATGTGCACATGGCGAAGGAAGAAGCTTATTTCTTCAAAATGAGTAAGTATGCCGACAGATTGATGAAGCATATTGAAGACAATCCTAAATTTATTCAGCCTGAATCGCGTAAAAATGAAATGGTTAACAATTTCATTAAGCCTGGGTTACAGGACTTGTGTGTTTCCAGAACATCCTTTGACTGGGGTATACCTGTTACATTTGACGAAGGACACGTTGTGTATGTCTGGATAGATGCTCTCAGCAACTACATCACATTTTTAGGATATGATATTGAGGGAAATCACGGAGATTTGTTCAGGAAATACTGGCCTGCAGACGTTCATTTAATAGGCAAGGACATTTTGAGATTCCACACGATTTATTGGCCGATACTTCTGATGGCACTGGGTGTAGAGCTTCCGAAGCAAGTTTTCGGTCATCCGTGGCTTTTGGTGGGAGAAGGTAAAATGAGTAAGTCAAAGGGCAATGTAATTTATGCAGACGACCTTGTTGACTTGTTTGGAGTAGATGCAGTCAGATACTTCGTATTGCACGAAATGCCTTTTGCCAGCGACGGTACACTGACATACGACCTTATAATCGAAAGAATAAATTCTGATCTTGCCAATATTTTGGGCAACCTGGTTAACAGAACCATCACCATGACCGAAAAATATTTTGACGGTGTTATTCTTCCTCCGGAAGAACATGAAGAAATAGATGATGAGCTTGTTAAGCTTGCGCTTGAAACACCGGAAAGAGTTGAAAAGAAAATGGATGATTTAAGGGTTTCTGATGCTATTGATGAGATTCTCAACCTTCTCAGAAGAAGCAACAAATACATTGACGAAACGCAGCCCTGGGTGCTGGGTAAGGATGAAAGCAAGAAGAAAAGACTTGGAACGGTATTGTATAACCTGCTTGAATCCATAAGAATTGCGGCAGTATTGCTGGAACCGTACCTACCCGAAACGGCTCAGAAGATATTCAGGCAGCTTAACACAGATAAAACAGACTGGGATTCGCTGCTGAGATTTAACGGAATGGTTCCGGGACAAAAGGTCGGCACTCCCGAGATATTGTTTGCGAGAATAGATGCAGCTAAAAAACTAGAGGAAATCAATAAAATAAATGAAGCCAAGAATGCGGTGAAAGAAGCTGTTGAGGTTAAAGAGGAAAAAGACGTTGATTTTGTGACCATCGATGATTTTGCCAAATTGGACCTGAGAGTTGCCGAAATAGTTAAGGCTGAAAGACATCCGGATGCGGATAAGCTTTTAGTGTTCCAGCTAAAGGTCGGAGAAGAAACGAGACAGGTGGTATCCGGCATATCAAAATATTATAACCCTGAGGATCTGGTGGGCAAGAAGGTTGTAATGATATATAACTTAAAGCCTGTAGTGCTCAGAGGTATGGAATCCAACGGAATGATTCTGGCTGCCGAAAAGGGTAAAAAATTAACCTTGCTTTCAACACTTGAAGATATTGCGGACGGTGCGACGATATCGTAACAAATGAGATCCTTTGCTGACTCTCAGATGACATGGTCATCTGAGAGTCAGTGAAGATGTCCTAACCCTATTTTTCAGAGTGTTTTTTCTGAAAAATAGCGGTAGGTCATTCGCAACGAATTCTCAATGTTTGCGACCGTAGGGAGCTGAAACATTGATGAATGAGACTGGGGAATCTCATCTTTTTTGTAATGCCGAACTAATTTTGCGGATAATTTACGACAATTGTTGATTTTATTTAAAAAATGATATAATATTATTAATATGCAAAATAATGTGACACAATTAACAGTCCAATATTACACTTTAAATAGCACGCAGGGAGGATTTGTCATGGGGCATGATGTTGACTTTATTGAAATAAACAAGACTATAACAGATATTATCGATGAGCATATTTTAGTCTGCAGCCCGGATGGACAAATTATCTTTTCCAATAAGATTTTACAGAACAGCCTCGGTTACGATGACATTGAGTTAAAGCAAAAAAAGTTCGTTGAAATTATTGAGGATATTCACTTAAATAGGGCTGAGACTTTTATTAAGGATGCGTCAGAGTGTGTTTCCCTTCCTGAGGAGTTTTTATTCAATGGAAAGCATTGCATGACTAAGCTTCATGTAAAGATACTCAGAAAGAATAATCTTTTGTATGTTTACGGCAACGAAAAATATGCGGAGTATGAAAGAGTAAAAAACAGACTGGACACAGAAATAAAAAATGCTATAAAAATTCATGAGCGTTCGCTCCCCGGGAATCTTCAGGATACAGAAAATATTTCATTCGCTTCACTGTACATTCCGGCACAGGATTTGGGCGGTGATTTGTTCGATGTATTTAAGGTGGACAACGGACTGCTGAATGATTATTTTGATCAATATGTGTGCTTTGTTGCAGATGTGTCGGGACACGGACTGGACAGTGCGATGCTGGCTATTTTCGTAAAAGACACAATAAACAGCTATTTCAGGCACAAGCACATACCGGGACAGGTGCTGTCACCCAAGGAAATTATGAATTTTTTTCTTGAGGAATATACAAAAGAAGGATATCCTACAGAATATCTTGTATGCATTTTCTTTGCGGTATTTGATTTAAAAACAAAGGAACTGACGTATTGCAATGCAGGATTTCATATGTGTCCCATATTGGTTGTGGATAAAGACAATATAATTGAGCTGAACGAGGGATATTTTCCGGTTTCGACTGCAATAGATATTGAATTGTATAATTATAAGGATCATTCCATAAAGCTGCTTCCGGAGATGACACTGGTTATTATGTCTGACGGGCTGCCTGAGCAAAGATGCCGTAACGAATATTATGAAGGCAGAATGAAGAAGCTGATAAAAAATATATATAATCTCCAGCCTGAGTGCATGGTCAGAAAGATCCATGAGGACTTTAACGATTTTGTAAAATATGAAAAAATCAATGATGACATAACCTTGGTAGTGGCAAAATTATCGCAGTATTAATAATTTCAGAGTAAAATAATCAGGAGGGAATTATGAAGGAAATATTGGACGGAATTTCAGAAGCAATTGATGATGAAATCAGAGCACAGAAGCATTACAGGATGTTGTTTGAAAAAACAGAGGATCCAATGACAAAAAAGTTTTTTGAGCAGTTGATAACAGATGAAGAAAATCATGAAAAGGCACTGAGAAAAAGGTATGAAGCCTTTGAAAAGTTAATGAACGCAGACAAATAAAAAATCCCGCTCCTATGACCATGGGAGTGGGATTTTTACTTAATATTGCGATTATACTTCTTTTTTCCATAAGCCGTGAAGGTTGCAGTGCTCGTAAGCAGAAACAACTTCATCACCTTCGGCCAGCATGAACACAGCTTTTGGTTCGCAGCCCGGTTCTAAGCATTTTCTTTGAGTGCCTTCTTTTGTTTCAAGATATATCCACTCGATCCAGTGCTCATCAACCATCGGATGAATTACGCTTCCAACTGTTACAGTCACTTTATTTCCTTCTACTTCTATTACAGGAATGTGCTTTTCAAGAGAAGCATCCACTGTACCCGGGATAAGTTCCTTCATATCATTGTCGCAGCATACTAAAGTTCCGCCGCCTGCGTTGTATAAGCTTACTAAATTTCCGCAAGTTTCGCATAAATAAAATTTTGTTTTACACATAATACCCTCCAAATATTTTAATTTGTTCAACAAATTTCTTATACCCAACTATATGTAAATTAAACATATAATTTCTACATTAAATTGTCCTGCTTTTTCGCACCTTTAACGCAATGAGGCTTACCAGAGCCATTGCTATTGCCATGCTTCCGATGCTTAATATGGTTGCTGCCCCTGTTTCGAGAGCTTTTTGCACATCATTCTGAACAAAAGCAAGAATTGTTTCATAAAGCCCCAATCCCGGAACAATTGGTATAACACCGGGAAATATAAATATGGTTGCTGGCATTTTCAATCTTCGGGCTAAAATTTCTCCGATGACTGCGACCAGACATGTGCCTGAAAAGAAACCTAATATGGGTTGTCCCAGGATTATACAAAATTTATATAAGGCATATCCCGTTGCTGCGGTTAGTGAAGAATAAATCAATGATTTTTTAGGTGCATTCATAATTTGTGCAAAAAATAATGTTGCAATAAAACAATATATAATTTCTGAAACCATTTTCTCCTCCATTTAAGATATACCTAAGGCATATGCCGCATATATAAACGCTCCGGCACCCGCAGCCAGGGACGAAGCAACCAGCAATGCTTCCGTGGCTCTTGCAATTCCCGACAGCAGGTCACCTCGTATGGTGTCCCTTATGGCATTTGTCATGGCAAGCCCGGGAAGCAGCGGCATGATTCCTCCAACTATGATGTGGTTGTAGTTGCCCATTCCGAACACATGAGTGGATGCAATTGCAGCAAATGATAAAAACGAGCCTGCAATTATGCTCGAAAAAAACTGATAGGATTGAAGCTCCTCAAAATTTTTGGAGATTATAGAAATCATTATTCCGGAAAACAAAGCAACAGTAAACTCGAACAAGCCTCCGCCGAACATAAGGGCAAAAAATGCCGAAGAAATGCCGCCGAATAACAACGAGTATTTGTATTGAGTTTTATCATTGCCGTATATGTCCTCCAATTGAAGCAATGCTTCATTCAGAGTTATTTGTCCTGATGTCAGCTCTCTTGAAATATTGTTTACTTCGCTGATTTTTTGCAGGTTAATAGTCCTTTTTCTGATTCGTTTAACTACTGTGCTGTTTTCTTCTCCGTCTATGGAAATGGTAAAATACAGTCCCGTCGGAGTGGCAATTGGTTCTGCTTCCCTGACATCCAATGATTTGCATATGTACTTTATCGTTTCTTCTGCCCTGTAGGTTTCCCCGCCGTTTTCAATTATTATCTGAGCAGAAAGTTTAAGCACATTTAAAAGCTTATTAATTTCAAGTTCCATAAATCACCTCAACACCTGATTATATCATACCTGAGCCGAGTGCAGCGCAAGCTCGCTTGCATTGCCGAGGTGATGGTATGATATATGTACTATATCACATAATTTATTGAAGTTAACTATTTTTGTAATTTTTATTTAAAATATTTTATTTTATGATATAATGTTAAAAATGACTTGGAGGAATTTATGAGGGAAAAAGAAGTTAAGGTTCTTAACATTGATAAACAGGATATTGAAAGAAAGCTTATAAGCTTGGGAGCGACCCTTATTAAGGATGAAAATCAGATAAATTACAGATTTGACACGGAAGACGCCTTTTTAAAGAAAACACACAACGGATATTTAAGAATCAGAACAACGGAAAATCTTTTGAACGGTGAAACCAAGCATACACTGACATTTAAGAGAAGCATAAACAGAGACAAGCTGAGAGTCAATGAAGAAACTGATACGGAAATTTCCGACTGGAGCAGTACCGCAAAAATAATTGAGCTTTTAGGGTACAAAATGAAAAAGCCCGGTCATAAACACAGAAAGTCATATGAATATGAAGGTATATTGTTTGAAATAGATACGTGGGACAAGGAGACCTATTCGAAACCATATCTTGAAATAGAAATGAGCTCAGAAGATGAGCTGGAAAAAGCAATTGAATTATTAGATCTGGACAGAAGCCAGATTACGACAAAACCAATTGATGAGCTCAGTAAGGAATAAAAACTGTTTGCATATTGCATAAACGGTGATATAATATCTTGAATTTATCTTGTATCTGCAGAGCAGAACGAGAATAGGAGGATATTATGAATAGAAAAACAAATACGGGCAAACTCACCTTTATGGGAGTTATGCTGGCACTCACAATTATTTTTGTTATGGTTACGGCCGTGCCGGGCGCTTCAGCTACGATAGCGTTTTTTATGTTTATACCAACCATAATAACAAGCATCATTTATGGTCCTAAGCTTGGAGCCGCAATGGGATTTTTAGCCGGGCTGACGACACTTATCAGAGCATATACCGCTCCGCTGTCACCATTTGATTACTTTTTCCAAAATCCTTTAATAGCTATACTTCCAAGAACATTTATCGGTGTGATACCTTATTTTGTTTATGTAGGTATCAATAAATTGTTCAAATCAGGTATGGCTGAAAATCTTTCGGTAGTATTGGCAGGTGCATTCGGAGCAATAACCAATACAGTATTGGTTGTACTTGCATTATATTTTGTTTATGGAAGTAAAATAATAAATGATTACGGTCTCGCAAACTCAATAATAGCTTTTTTTGTTGGAATAGCAGGTGTAAATGGAATAATAGAGGCAATTACGGCAGGCATATTAACGCTTCCGGTAGTAAAAATATATAAAAAAAATAATGTATAATATTTGGAGAAAAATATGATTTTAGCTGTAGATATAGGAAATACCAACATAGTTGTAGGGGTTTATGACGGTGAAGAGTTTCTTGGCAATTGGAGAATGGTTACGAGAAGCGAGAAAACATCTGATGAATATGGCGTTTTCATTTTAAATCTATTGAAGCATAACAACATAGAGCATACGAAAATAAGCAGCGCAATTGTGTCATCGGTTGTTCCCAACGTTATGCATTCCTTCGAAAATGCTTTGAAGAAATATTTTAATATCGAGCCTTTAATTGTCGAGCCGGGTATAAAGACAGGCATAACAATAGCAACTGATAACCCCAGAGAAGTAGGTGCTGACAGGATTGTAGGCATTGTAGCCGCATATGATATGTATGGAGGACCGTTGATTGTTATAGATTTTGGTACGGCTACCACATACGATGTGGTGAGTGAAAAGGGAGAGTTTAAATACGGTATTACATCTCCAGGGATTCAGATTTCAGCAGATGCTCTGTGGCAGAGAACTGCACAGCTTCCAAGCGTAGAAATTAAAAAACCTGCTTCCATACTTGCCAAAAATACAGTTACAAGCATTCAGGCGGGACTTGTATACGGATATATAGGTCAGGTTGAATATATTATCAAAAAGATAAAGGAAGAAATGCAGATAGATGTTATGAAGGTTGTAGCAACAGGTGGCCTGGGCAGAATAATATACGAAGAGACAAGAATGATAGATGTGTATGATCCCTTGCTGCTGTTTAAAGGATTAAAAATAATACATGATAAAAACTACAAAAAATAATCAGGGAGATGCGGTTGTATGATATGACCGCATCTCTTTTTATTGATCTTTGTATTTTTTCAAGCCCTCTCTTATAGATTTGATAACACGCTCATCTAAATCAATACGATAATTTCTCGATATTGTTTTTTCGGTCTTTGTCATGTCGAAATCCTGTCCGTTCCACAGTACTGCCAGTTTAATTCTGTCATATTCGGCTATTTTATCAAACATGTCATCAAACCATGCGGCTTTATCTCCTCCCGCTTCAGCACAACTGAATTCAGTAATCATAAAGGGGTGCTCAAACTGCTTTTCATATTCGTAATAAAAGTGATCATATGCCTCGCCGAAGCTTCTCCATGTTTCACCCTCATAATAATTTCCGGTATTGTAAGCGGTTAAACCAACTATATCAACATATTCGTCACCGGGATAATAATTGAGATAATGGTTGTATGCGTATCCCGGAAAGCTTATTTCGTTTGGATTCCATACAAAGATTAAATTTTTAATGCCATGCTCCTTAAACTTATTGTAAATGTATCTCCAGCAATCTATGTACAAATCGGTATCCTTTCCGATGTGAAAAGCAGAATATGTAACCCAGCTTCCGTTCATTTCGTTGTTTAATCTGAAAAGCACGGGGAAATTGTATTCCCTGAAGCCTTCAACCAGATCATTCAGATAATCATCATATTTACCGCCAAGTATATCCAATGTGATGTCCTTTTGTATGCCGTCAACCTTATCCATGGTGTAAAGAGTGTATTCAATGACCTTGTTATGATTTTTTGCATTGTTCATATGCTCACGTTTATAGGGCAGCTCAAAGCGGTTGTACAGCAGTGATACAGGGAAATTATAATCAAGAATTTCCTCTATAGACTTCATGTTTTCCACATGCTCCGGAAACCGGGGCTCAAATATGCCGAAGCATAGGTTCTCATTATTGATAAAATATTTATCGTAAAATTGCCGCGTAAGAGTATCAAGATTCTTCTTAACGGGTCTAAATACCTTGTTGGGCTTCATTTCCCCGCTTTTATCAGTGAATCTGAATACCGGCATGATGTGATTTACATC
>JAFACY010000053.1 GCA_023425285.1 Bacillota bacterium | reverse complement strand
CCTGCGGCATCTGTTAATTCCACAGCCAACGATATGGCTAAGTGGCTGATGATGCACATTGCAGGCGGCAGGACGCAGGACGGCTCAATGCTGATACAGCCTGAAACATTTAAGAAAATGCACTCTGTTCAATCCAGGTTCGGAGATTCAATAGCATTTTTCAAATGCGAGGACTATTCTATGGGGTGGCGCATAGGAAACTACAAGGGACATAAGCTACACAGACATACGGGAAAAATTGAAGGATACAGCTCCATACAGGCATTTATGCCCGATGAAGGCATAGGAGCAGCAATACTTACCAACTTCCATTCTCCGTCTGTTCCGTTTACGTACGCCTCACTGTATACAATTTTTGACTCACTCTTAGGAGAAGAAAATGAAAATTGGTTTGAAAAATTTCATGGTGATAAACCACCTTCAGAAGAAGAGTTCAGAGATTGTCACGAAAATTATTTCACAGAGGAGCAGGTTTTGGGAACTGTTCCAACCTTGCCGATGAGTGAATACGAAGGAACATATCATGATAATGGATACGGAACCCTCAATATAAAATATGAAGACAACGTATTGTACATGCTTTACAGAGGTATGAAGCTGCCTCTGGAGCATTATCACTATGATGTATTCCGTGCCGAAGACATAAGAGAGGACACTCTAAATATTACCGCCCCCGTGAGCTTCACAGTGAAAAACGGTATTGCAGAAGCAGTGTCCGTACGATTTGAACCTTTGGTACCGGATATTATTTTTGAAAAGAAAAAATTTATGGCAAGAAGGCTGTAATTCAACTTTGCAAGCAGCCTTCTTTCCATAATAAGTATTACAATTAAAACCTTACTCACTCATCACATGAGCGAAAAACCATGTTTCCGAATATATCTCCTTCTATCCTTACTATATCTTTAATTGGTACCAATGTACCATCATTCATAATTACAGTGTGTTCGTATTCATCTATTTTTTTAATCGATCCTATGGCTGATACATATGCCCCGCCTTTTTTTCTCTCGTCAGGCCGAAAATAGGTAATTTCGATTTCAGGGCGCTCCATAAGCCGCTCCTCTGCTATTTGCAGCTTATGATTCAACTCATCCTTCATGTATTCGTCCAGTTCCGTTCGTTTATCTGTAAGTCTTGCGGTCTCCCTGACGGCTGCCCCATGACCGGTAAGTGCCGCGAATGGAGAAAACTGAGCCGCACGATCAATTGCTTTCATCTGAGGATGCTTTTTTGAAACATGGCGCGGCAGATGAATGATATCGTCATATTTTCCTGTCATGCTTTATGCCCTCCTATCTGATTGTTACGATCCAGCGTAGTTGCTCCTTCCTCAAGATTCATACCCTTAAGAATGGCATTCTTTCCATATTTCTTTTTTATTTGAAGCATTACCTCCTGCATTTTTCTTTCTCTCTCAAGCTCTGCTTCCTCTGCCTCTTTCTTAGCTTTTTTATCATCATAATCCGTAAATAAATCGAGCTGCTCGGGTTCATCCGTCTTTTGAACGGCAGCTTCATCGACTACATGATTAGCTGTTACATACACTCTCTTGACCAAAAGATTTTTATCAACTATGCGCTCAAACAGCTCTGTGACAGCATCCATAATCAGCTTTGTTGAGGATGTCTGCCTGCCCAAATTTGTTGTACCGTGAGCCGACTTAGGAACAGAACGTCCGAAGTGGTCAATTTTAATTTCTCCGCCATATAACCTTTTTATCTTTTCATTTTTAAGATTTTCAATATCATATCCAACCGTTAAAACAAGCTGATCTGTTACCATCCTTTTATCCACCAGATCAAGAACCAACAGGTCTGTCATCTCCCGTACAATCAGCCTCGCCTTTTCGTACGGATACGCGCAGTGAAGCACCTGCCCCGAGCCAATGCTGTTTGTCTGCGGCTTGTATGACTTGATTTCGGCAATCGTGCATGGTTCCCATCCCCAGGCATGGTCTATCAGCAGCTCTGCGTTGATGCCAAACAGCTTGTAGAGTAAATCTTCATTGTAAAAATCTGTGTGCTTTCCGACAGAGCATCTCGCTATATCTCCCATAGTATAAAGACCGTTATCCTCAAGCTTCTTGGCATATCCTCTGCCCACACGCCAGAAGTCCGTCAGGGGACGATGATCCCAAAGGAGACGTCGATAGCTCATTTCATCCAGCTCAACAATGCGCACGCCATTTTCATCCTCAGGTACGTGCTTTGCCCGAATATCCATGGCAACCTTACATAGATACATATTCGTTCCGATTCCTGCCGATGCGGTGACACCGGTAGCCTTAAGGACATCAAGAATCATTTGCGTAACAAGCTCACGGGCAGAAAGGTTGTATGTTTTCAGATAATCCGTAACATCAATAAACACCTCGTCTATTGAGTATACATGAATATCCTCAGGTGCGATGTACTTCAGATAAATATTGTAAATACGGGTGCTGTACTCAATATAATGTGCCATCCTCGGCGGAGCAGCAATATAGTCAATGGAAAGTTCCGGTGATGATTTTAATTCAATATCGCTGAAGGAGCTTCCCGAAAATTTTCGTCCCGGTGCCTTTGTCAGTCTCAGAGCATTTGCTTCCCTGACCTTTTGCACAACCTCAAACAGTCTCGCTCTGCCGGGAATGCCATATGCTTTAAGAGACGGTGACACGGCAAGGCATATGGTTTTTTCCGTACGGCTTGCATCGGCAACCACAAGATTTGTAGTCAACGGATCAAGCCCGCGTTCCATGCACTCCACCGATGCATAAAAGGATTTCAAATCTATTGAAGCATATATTCTGTTTTTCATGCCTTGTCACCTCCTTAATATCCTTATTGATTCTATTTTTTTAATTTAACGGCTGAACCAATCACTAAACCAAGTGCAACACCCAACGAAATACCAATAGCTAAATTATCAAATATGATTCCATACGAAACTCCAAGTCCAATTCCGATAGCAAGAAAAGCTCCCGTAGAGTCTTCTGCATTTTCTTGTTCATTATCTATATCCTGTGAATCTTTATTGTCAGGTTTATTTTCATCATTCATGTTGATTCTTATTCCCCTTTTGTTCTAAAGTTATATTTTCTCCGCTCAATGCTTCTGTAAGCAGTGGCAAAGCTATGTGCAGGGCTTTGAGATTATTGTCAAGCATAGTGTGCTGCCAGGTACCTTCTGCTAATTTAGTTTGCGCTTTTTCAGATTTGCTGATCAGAGAATTAATTGGTGCAAGTGCATTTTTTAAATCTTCCTGAGTATAACCATCCAAGCTGTCATTTCCTGTAAATCTTCCTGATACCAGCAATGAGGCTATTTGCAATGCTTTAAGTCTGTTCTTTTGTAACGTATATTGAGAAGTACCTTCTTCAAATTTTTCTTTTGACTTCTCAGTCCTGTTAATCATGGAAGCCATGGCCTGGAGTGCTTCCTCCATAGTCTTTCCCGTAAAATCATCCATAAACTCAACCTCCGGCAATAAATACATAATCAGACAAAGACCTAAGTCTTTGTTTCCTTTATTGTATTTATTATATCATATCCACATTGTTTTTAATCTTATTATTGAATTTCCGCAATACAACCATACCAAGAGTTTGTCCATCCGTTCGCACCTTCTTGATAGTAAATAGTCGGCAGGGGAGGATTAAATATATAATTCCCGGTTTCAGGTGTATCTCCTTCAAAATAAACAGATTGTAGGTTATGACAATCAGCAAATGCACAGTGGCGAAGAAGCTTCACACTGGCAGGAATAGTAACAGTTTTTAAATTAATACAACTATAAAACGCATTGTCCTGGATTTCAGTTACACCATCAGGAATGATAACAGAAGTTATATCGGTACAATCTTGAAAGGCACCATGAGTACGAAAAATATTTCCAATAGCGGTCACTTCTTTTCCATCAATTTCTGACGGAATAATGACATCTCCTCCCTTTCCGATATACTTGGTAATAACTGCCGTACCAGGTTTTGAATTAGTAAAATAATCAACAGAACTGTCTTCTTTGACTACAAAATAATAGTAGTCACCTGATACAATATTAGGCATTCCCTGTGCATCTATCATAATATTCTGAGTTTCTCCATTACCATCGGTTGTGCTGAATCGTATATTCCAAAGACCATTAACATGATCAAAATACGCTCTTGCCACATCATAAGATATGGTACATTCTGCCTTCGCAACTTCAATTGCCTCTGACTCGGACAAGACGTCCTTGCCAATCTCTACTCTTTCGAGAATAGACATGATGTCATTTTCATATTTGGACCATAAGTCCTTTGATGTCGAACATTCAACTGCATAAGCACCGGGAGTATCATGATAAATCAGAAAAATCCAGAACCTGTCGTCCGTACCTTCGGTGCATTTAGTAGCCGTCAATCCATTTTTAAATGATATTTCTTCAAAGGTGACACCGGTTCCGCACAAACCAATGCCGTTAATGTGGTAAGCTAAATTAATCATCATATCAGAGTCATCATTTGGCCGGAATTGTATGCCAAAATAATTTTCAGACTCTTCGGCAGTCATAATATCGTAGCCCCAGTCTGTCGGCAGTTCAAGCCTCATGTTTGCATATTTATAACTGTACTCAACAGCTATAGTACCTTTTTCCTGTTCAGACCTGACATCCTGTATTACATTCTTTTCTTTATCCTGATTATTACCTTCAAGCACAGCTTCCGACATATTAACCATGCACCCTGAAAGCGATGCAAGCAACAGTGCACACAGCGTAACCGACAATATTCTCTTCATTACAAACCCTCCATATATCATTAATCAGTAGGTTTGACGTTAAAATCAATCAAAAGTTCCAAATCAAGGTTTCAATAAAGATTTAATCTTCCCAATTCGTCCATGTTATCATTGTTTCATATCCTATTGAACTGTAGAATTTACTGCCACCGCCTGTCATATGTGTTGCTCCAAGAGGCTTCATTCTTTTGTACATCTCGGATAATGCAGCTGCTGCAAGACCTTTGTGTCTATACTCCGGCACCGTGCATAGCGGTTCCATATATGCCTGATGATTATCCGGTGTCCACCACATACCCGCCCAACACACATACTCACCGTCCTCATTTTGGATTGCGACATCATACTGCGGTGTTGCATGGGGAGAAGCCTCCAGATGATATCCTACATCAACATTACCATCCCACGGTCCTTCCGCTTCATGGTCGAAGCCTTTCCAACAGCATATTAATGCTTTAGCCGTCTCAATTTCTGTCGGCTCAACAAAGCTGAAGCCTTCCGGAAGCTCATAACTCAAAGGCTTTCCAAAGTCATAAATCATATCAACATATTCGCCGCTTTGCTTAAATCCAGCATTTATAGCTGCTTCGGTTACAGCGTTCTGACCCTTAAAAATATTGAGTCTCAAATTCCCGTCCTTATCAGTCAGAAATTCAACTGCATGTCCGACCATCTCAGGTGCAATTTCCTCATACCCGGGTCTTAAGCTGAAAAAGGCTTTGCCAAGCTGACTTTCATAGAAGCAAAAGCCTACAATTGTACCGCCGGCTTCCCAGATCATATTTCTGTGACTCATCGTCTTATCTGACCAGTCAGAAGAAAGTGCATATTCAAAAAATGGTGCCGGAACTCCATTTCTCCAATCCTTCTCATATATATCAATCATGAACCGATATATTCCCATAAAATCCGAAAGAATCATAAACGGTCTTTTCGTTATATTTCTCATTTTTTATCTCCTCCGATAACAATCATTTTCATTAAGCTCAGACTATATAATTCTTATAGAAAAAACCTACTCAAATTCAAATTCCGGCCTGCGCTTTTCTAAAAAAGCATCCTCTGCAGTAATAATCTTAATCATTATATCAACTCCTCAGCCGTTAAGGCTGTCCTTCATTTTGCTCTGAGTTTAAATAAAAACACCTCATAGTAAACTTTACTAAAAGGCGTTATATGTGTCAATCTTTATTTACCCGAGGAGATTAATCCAATATATCTGCTGCTCTTTACCTTCATAGAAATTTTCATCCGTTAACATTCCTCCGCAGCTCATGGCAGTCCTGCCCGAAGCAATATTATCCTTATCACAGATAATCATTACTCTTGAAATATCCATTTCTTTTGCTTTTTCCAAAGCAAGAGATAACTGCCGACTGCCATAACCCCTTTTTCTTTCCGATGGGCGGATACCATAACCTATGTGTCCTCCATGCTTCTCTAATTCAGGAGTTAAAGAATGGCGCAGCTGTATACTCCCGATGATTTTATTATCTGTTTTTCTGACAGAAAAATATGTGCTTGCATGGACATTATTTCTCAATCTATCCTTTTCAATTGAAAGAACAAGCTCAAGCCACTCGTCAAAATCGCTATACCGGGATAGCCCACAGCTTCCATTGACATTAGTTTCCCCAAAGCTTAAATACTCTCGCTTATATTCCAGAATTTTTTCTTCCAAAGCCTTTGACGGCTTTACTAAAATTAATTCGTTCATTATTATACCTCTAACATATAATTTACATATTACTTGTAAAATTTCAAAGAGAACTGTCTCATCTGACTGGTTTTACAAAAGCACCTCTTGGCTTTGCCAAGAGGTGCTGATTAGTTTAATTAATTTTCGTTCTTTGCCTTATAGTCTGCTATAACCTTTTCGGCCATGTTGAATGGCATTTCGTCGTATCTGAGGAATTCCATTTCGAAGCTTCCTCTTGCCTGTGTCATTGATTTTAAATCAATTGCATAGGTGTACATTTCAGCCATCG
>JAFACY010000254.1 GCA_023425285.1 Bacillota bacterium | reverse complement strand
ATATGCAGCACCGACTAAAGCAGATATATTTCGCTTAATTATCTGACTGTTTTCCAGCTCTGTCATTGTTACACAAGCGCCAATGTCAACTGCATCATTTGTTTCTTCAATTTTTATTAATTCTATGACCTTGCCTATATCTATTATTTTATAGTCAAAAACTTGATTTTTTACAAATCTGATGCAAAGGTCCGTTCCGCCGGCAATCACAAATGTGTTTTCATCCTTGTGTTGCAACGCGTCACACAGCTCATCTATATTTTCAGGTGATATATAATTATTCTTCACAATTGTGCCCCCTGCTTACTATACTATGCATTGCTTCAACTATTTTGTTGTATCCTGTACATCTGCATAAATTTCCTTCAATAGCACGCTTTATCTCATCATCGGTTGGATTAGAATTGTTCATTAATAATGCTTTGCAGGATAATATCATCCCGGGAGAGCAAAAACCACATTGTATTGCACCTTTTTCTATAAAAGCATTTTGAATTATATCCAGTTCTCCATTTTGAGCTAACCCTTCTATGGTTATAATTTCATCGCCGTTAACCTGACCTGCTAATATCGAACATGAAGCAACTGCATTTCTATTTAATATAATGGTACATGCACCACATTCACCTTCGGAGCATCCCTCTTTTACTCCTGTCAAGCAAAGATCATCTCTCAGAAAATCCAACAGCCTTTTTGTGGCATCGATTTCCATACATATTTGTTGACCATTGACAATTACTTTTAATTCCATAAAGTACACTCCTAATACAAAAACTAAGACCAATCTAATCTCTATTATAATTAATTGTAAACTATTTAAGTCAAAAAAAAGTCAAAAGAAAATCTTCCTATTTTTACAATAAGAAGATTAGAAGACGAAATTCTTCAGCCGGTATGTAAGACATCATCTATGTTAATTTAGTTTAATAAGAATGGAGTTAATATGTTCCCTTAATTCATCACATGCATATTTGTTTGCATAAACCGATGCCTTTTCAAGGTAGTTTTTAGCCATTACTACCATGTTTTTACTGATATATATCTTATATAAATAATAATAAACATCTACCCTACCCCACGCAAACACGCTATTTTCGTATGCTTTTAGTGACTTGAGGAAATAGAATTGGGCTTCACTGATTATCCCCTGATGAAATTTGACATACCCTATTCTTGAGAAAATTAAAGCTGCAGCCGGGCAATCCTCATTATAATCGCAAAGTTCGAGGGATTGCTCATAATGTTTTAGTGCTGTATCATAAGCTTTTTGCAACCTATCTTTTTCACCGATATAAAATAGGGATGCTACAATATTCAGGATGTATTTATCTTTATTTTCATGTAAATTGAAGATATCCAATGCCTTATTTATAAACATTTCGCCTTTATCATATTCGCCTGAAAGTATATTAAAATATCCCTTTAACCTCCAGACAACTGCCAGCTTACAATCATCAGCCAATAGATTTGCCAATTCTTCGGCTCTTTCAATAGACCTTCCCATTGACTTAGCATTGCTTATGTTTACATAATAATGAACCAATTGCAGATATCCGTTATATGCATGCTCATAATATTCATTTTCTTCGGACAAGCAAATTGCCTTATTTAATAAATTAAGACCATCTTTTGCATTTCCTATATTCTTATTGAATCTTCCGTACAAATATAAATATAAAATCTCTTCCTCTATGCAATTTTTACATATATCGCAATTTAAATCATCATATATTTCTTTTAAACTCAAAAATTCTTTTTCTAAGGAATTCTCATCGAGATAATATTCAATAAGCCCTGCCGTATTAGCGGCTTCAGCCACAGGAAAAATTTCATGCTTAAAATTCAAAATTTCTTCCAGCCATCTGATTTTGTATTTAAAATATTTGCATTTATTGGTTGATGAAGAAAAGTGGTAGATCATCTCCGGATATAATGTTCTGTTTATTTTATTGTTGCGCAGCAACTCATCTTCATAATACTCAGCAATCTTCGAATGAAGAATTATTCTCTTTGAATTGCTGATATTCTTGTATATGTGTTCCCTTATTTTCCTGTGGGTAAAGGTAAGTCCCAATTTGCCGTTTATATATGTTTCTTCTCTGAGTATTTCCTTCGTAAGGAGTTCATCTATTAAATCTATTAACTCAATCCCTTTCATATCTGTTATTCTTGTCAGCATATCTACTAAAAATATATCTTGGAAAAGTGAACATAGGCTTAAAAGCTTGTTTGCCTCATTTGACAGATTTAATAACCTTCCCTGAATCAATATGTCTATCTTATTGCTGATATTTGTGTCTGTGTTCCCATTCCTTATATTGCTTAATATCTCCGTAATAAAAAGTGGATTTCCTTCACTTTCTGAATATATATAATCAATATGACAAACTGCGTCCGGCATAATTGTATTGACAAAGTCTTCTGTTTCCTTTTTATTAAATCTTTTCAAGTGAATACTTTCTATAATATTATTGAATTTAAGTAAATTATATAATTTATCATCAATCTTTCCGCTTTCTTCTCTTGTTGTTGCTATGAGCATTATATTGAACCTGTTTGCCAGAATAGTCTTATACAAAAGTTCAAGACTGGCTTTATCCGCATTATTCAGATCATCAACGATGAATATTATCTTCAGCTTATTGCTTAAAAGGCTAAATAAATCAAAAATTGCCTTCTCAGAGATATCTGGATTTTTAAAGCCATAATAACCGAGTTCCTCTTTAAAATCAATATCTAAGGTTGGAAATAGTTTGTTTATTATATTTAATAAATTGTTAGGTATATCAAATTTCTTTTCTTTTAATATACATGAAATTTGTTGAAATACCTTGTCCCAAAATTTAAAGATGAAATCGGTTTCATATTCATAGCAACTTATCTTAATAAATAGAATATTTAAATCTAATTCCTTTACAATTTCATTTAACAAAAGACTTTTTCCAATACCGTCTTCACCATTTACGATGAAAGATTTGAATTGTTTGTTTCCAATAAAGCGGAAAATATTATCTTGAAGTTTCCTTTTTTCTGCATCTCTGCCAAAAAAACCAATGGTCTTGCTTTCAGACTTTGATTTCAAATTTTTGATAACCATTTCATAAACTTCATCGGTTTCCCTGGATGTTTTTACCGATAAGTCATTAAATAATTTTTCTGCTAAAGTATTATAGATATCAATAGCTTCCCTGTGCTTGTTTTGTTCTGAAAATATTATCATTAAATCTGTATAGCCGATTTCATCGTACTCTTCCAGTTCAATTAGTTTTCTGCAGCACATTTCAGCATAATAGTAATCTTTATTTTTTATCAATTTATTTGACAAGGTTTTCAGTTTATTTATATATAGGCTTTTTAATCTTGTATTTATTATGTCAATCCATTCTACAAATTCCAAGTCAGATTTCAATTTTAATTCTTCTAAAAAATCTCCTTGACAACAATTGACAAACTCTTCAATATCCTTGCTTTCTACATCATTGCTTGGATCAAAGTTATTGATAAAATCCACATCCGAAACTATCTCATAGTCACTGTTTAATTCCAACACCGCTCTTTTAGGTGAAATTATAATATCATCAAATGTTTGTTTTCTGATAGTATATATGGCATTTCTCAAATTTTTCTTGGCTGTGATATCATCCATATTCCCCCACATCAATGAGCTGAGAACATCTCTCGAAGCTTCCTTTTCAAAAAGAAGCAGATAGAAAATACACTCAGCCTTTAAATAACGAAAATCGATACGTTTATTTTCTAAAGTTATTGATGGTATACCAAAAAATCTTATGTTTAAAGTATCCATAGATAATCACCCAATTTAAGAATATATAATATTTTATATTACTTTTGTTACTTTGTAAACTATTATGTACCGGCATCAGCAATGGGGAATATTAGCAATTTCCTTCATAAACATATCTGAGTTTCTTTCCGGCTATTTCAGCAAGCTTATATATCTTATTCACCCCTGTGGGTTTTTTATCCTTCATTTTATAGCAGGGAAAAAACCGGGATATGTGCAATGGTATTTCGTTATCTATGGAAGCAATAAATTCAGACAGATTAACAATCTCCTGTTCGCTGTCATTTTCATCAGGGATTATCAGTGTTGTTATTTCTATGTGAGCCCCCGCATGAGCACTTATTATGAACTTTTTAACGGTTTCAAAATCACCGCCAATTTTTTCATAGAAGTCTTTGCTGAAGCCCTTCAGGTCAATGTTGAAAGCGTCAATATGCGGAAGTATCTCTTTCAATATTTCTTCATTAACGCAGCCGTTTGTAACTACTACATTCTTTAATTTGTTCTTTTTTGCTAAGACGGCGCAGTCTCTTACATATTCATAACTGATTAATGGCTCATTGTATGTATAGGCAATACCAATATTGCCCCGCGATTTCAAATCCAACGCGATTTGTATTAGATTTTCAGGCTCAACATATTGGGTTTTAACATCATCCTTTCCTGCCATAGAAATTTCGTGATTTTGACAGAACGAGCATTTCAGATTGCAGCCAAAACTTCCCACAGATAAAATCATGCTGCCGGGATAAAAGTGTCTGAGAGGCTTCTTTTCTATAGGATCTAAGGCTATACTCGTAATTTCTCCATAGTTGACCGCAACAATATTTCCGCTTACATTTTTTCTTGCCTTACACAGACCTGTTTGATTTTCCGTCAGCTTACAATAATGATGACATACCTTACATTCTGATTTGCTCATATTATCAACCCTGTTAATTTATTTTGTGATACTGTAGTAATCCATAGTATAATTTTCTTTGAAGCCGCAGGATTTATACAGGTTCAGAGCATTTTTATTTTTTGTTTCAACCTGAAGCTTAATTTCTTTGACATTACTTTCTTTTAATTTATTTATTGAAAGCAGCAGCAATTCTCTGCCATAACCCTTGCCGCGGTGTACAGGCAGGACCTCAAGACCGTATATTCCCCCTATGCCGTCATTTATTTCAAGCCTTGCCTTGCCGATTAAGGTGTCATTCTTAACGACAATATAGGTGGAAGATACTGATAGTTCCTCCATATCGTTCTCATCAAAAAATTCAAAATCATTTTTTTCGACCTTGTTTATATCATCATAAGTCATTTGTCTGAAATATAAGTCCTCATATTTCGTTTCATGCGTTATATTCATATCTAAATTCATATCATATTCCGAATAACGATACTCACAGTCCAATCCTTTAATAAATGCAAGACCTGCGGCGGAATTGTTGTCGCTCAGCAAAAGCATTTCATTGACTTTTCTTTTATAAAATTCGTCATTTATCAGCGAAAACAGCCTCGTAAAAACTTCTTTTCTCCTGTAATCGGGATGCACCATCCCGTTGATTTCCAATGCTTCACCGCCAAAGCTCCCGATTCCCGCATATCCTATAAGCTCATTGCCGTCATAAAACATAAATTCATTGATATGCTTTAAATTTTCACTGTCTTTATCATCCCTGCTCAGCTTGTAGTCAATTTCCAGCTTCAGATTTACTTTGTCATAATCAAGACATATGCTTTCTAATTTATTTATATCCTTTGCATCATTTTTGTCTAAATTTTCCTTTAGTTTAATAAACAGATTATTGTTAATGTTAATCACCTCTTGATATTATTTAAAAAAAGACTGATTTTTATCAATCCATCCCGAAACAGATTCTGCCGCCTGTGTTGAGGTCAATGGATTTTTCATATTTGTTTGCATAAAAAAGCTGTCAATTACCTTTCCACCTTTTGACTCTACACGCTCTTTAATTGATTGATATACGGAATACGGAGTTTTTCCGTCTCCCTGTGTAAGAAAAATAAATACATTCTTACCTTTAAAATCAACTTCACTGAGAAATGTATTAATTGGTGTTGAGCTTTTTCCTGCCCATACGGGAGATCCGATGAATATATTGTCGTAATTATCTGCATTAAAATCAACAGACTTTATCTTGTCCTTTGCTCCCATCAACGCCTTGAATGCTGCTCCCATGAAGCTTAAGTCCTTAACAGACTTAATTTTTTTAGTTTCACAATTTACTGCCTTCGATATTTCCCGTGCGACTGTTTCTGTATTGTTACTTCTTGAATAATATACAACTAAGCTTTTCATTGTTATCCTCCAACACCTATAAAATTAATTACCTTATTATACCACACTCTGATAAAAACATAGTGTCTTTTATTGTTTTCCTACATAAAATATATTAAGATTTTTCGCCTGTGGAATAAATAAGTATGAAGAAGGAGAGTGCGATGAATAATATACTTAACAGAATGCCATCGGTTTATCAGAACAATATATACAGTGCCGGCAAATACAGCAATGACAAGGTTTTTATGAACGAATTCCGTGTTCCGGTCAACATCAGCAACGGTTTTATGGAGGTTTTTGTATTTACGGACCGTGGAGAATTTGCAATACCCGGAGCATTAGTAACAATATACGTAAAGCAGGAAAATAATGATATTCCTATTTTCAATACTCCCACCGGAAATTCTCCTATTGTAGTAAGCCTTCCTGTAGCTCACCCATTAGGAACCCTGATAAGAGGTCCGGAATATTATTTCACAACATACGATATAACTATAAGTGCTGCTAATTTTGCACCATACAGATGTAACAACATACGATTGTTTGAAGGTATTACAACAAAGTTTAACGTCGATATGCTCAGGTTAGTGCCACAGCAATACCCTCTGCCTGAAAATGTAGTAAATCTGCCACCTCATCCGAGAGATGAGTTAGATTACTGAAATTAAAAAAGTGACAGCGAGATTAAGCGTTTGGTACTCACTGTCACTTTTTTAATCATGTAATTTTATCACATCCATCAAAGCATCCCGTGCTGTTTTAAGAAATTCCACAGAGCTCAGATTTTTCTCAGTATCACTCGGGTATGTTTCCATGGAAAGACTCTTGTAGTCAGTTTCCATTATAATGCTGATTATTTTTTTCCAATCAACTATCCCTTTGCCGGGAATCCAATGTCTGTCATCTGTTCCGTCACAATCCGATAAATGAACACAAAGCAATCTGTCCCTATATTCATCCAACAGCTTACCGCAGCTTTGACCATTAATGAAATCATGAGATGAATCATAGCACAGTCCTGCATAGTCTGATTTTATTTCACGTAAAATGAAGCTGAAATAATTCAGCATACGCGTGTTTTCCAAGGCAACCTTCAATTTTATTTTCTCTGCTTCCCTTATTATTTCACTGAAGGATTTATAACCTGACGATTCATTCAGAGTGATGTTTATTCCGCTCGTTGTATGCATAACAACTGTTTCAGCACCGCATGACCTGCACTCATTCATCATCCTTTTAATTTCATCCGCTTTGTTTTGCCTGCCGCTGCCTTCACTCCACAGTAAATTTACATCCTCGTACGGCAAGTGGACATTATCAAGACCAATATTATACGATCTAACAATCTTAATTAAATCTCTCCTGTCAATATGCTCAGGATAATCTTCATCCTCCCACCAGAGCATCACGTAATCGTAATTTGCTTCTTTAATTTGCTTTATTCGCTCCTCAAATGGCAGTACATAGCCATACCAATTAAAAATGCCTGTCTTATGCATAAATTTCTCCATAATTGATCACCACTTTCAAAGTGTTTTAATCATGATTAATTCTCCGCAATAGCTCCCGTCCTTTAATTTGAAAGCATTGGGTACAGTTCCGTATTTTACGAAGCCAAACTTTTCATAAAGACTGATTGCCTTATAATTGCTTTCTGCAACCGTAAGCTCCACCTGCTCAAAACCAATTTCTGAAGCCTTACTTATGATTTCCGGTAATAATATGTTTCCTATTCCCATTCCCCAGAATTTTTGTTTTACGGCAATTCCGAATGTTGCACGATGAGACAATTTCATTCTTTCTCCCACACAGCTTATGCCTGCGTTTGCCGCCAATTCATCCCCTATAAATGCAGCAATCATGATACTGTTTTTACTGTCGATAATACCTTTCAGAATTCCTTCTTCTTCCTCAACGGTCATATTAACTTCTTCGGGATAGCGAATCATAAATTCCGTTTCGCCGGAGGTAGTCTTTAAATACTCTATCATGCTTTCAGCATCTTCGACTAATGGACTACGCAAAGTACATTTTACACCACTTTTTAAAATCACATTTTTCATATCAAAAATCATAATATTCCCTCCACCCATTCTTTCAGTACCACTGCGTGGTTATATTCCTCATTTTTGGCTGCATATAAAAATGTCACGTTGTTTTCTTTTAATTCTTCTTTTATTAGGTTAATAAATTCAACTGCATGTTCATTGTTGTCCAGCTCAAAATAATATCTTTCTCTGAACTCACCCATGGTATCGGGATCATGATTGAACGTCTTCCTTAACTCGCTGCTTGGGCTGATTTCTTTTGCCCATTTGGCTATATTTATTTTTTCCTTGCTGATACCCCTGGGCCATAATCGATCAACCAATATTCTGTAACCGTCATCCTCCGAAAATTCTTCATAAACTCTTTTAACTTTTATATCGTACATAGTTCGGTTCTCCTTTACAGACTTTTCCCGCAGTTCGGGCAATAATTGTGCTCGTCGCTTACTTCATATCCGCAGTTGGTACACAGGCTGACACAAGCTCCTCTGTGTATAAGTTCAAGATCCTTATCTTTCAGAAAGACATTATAACCCTGTCCTCTTTCCATCATCAGTCCCTTTTCCTTGTTTTTTATCAGATACAGACTGTTGCAGCAGGATGTTTTAGCATAAAACTTTTTGTTAAATTTAAATAATGGTATAAAGAAAAGACTGAAAACACTGTATTCCATATAGCTTTCAAATCTTCCGTATTTTGTGCAGCAGCTGCACAATATAGGTTCATAATAATCTAATTCTTTTCTTTCATGATTTATACCTGCAATAAAAAACATATATTTTCCCCTTCCGGCGGATAATTTCTTATTGGTCTTCTTTTGTCATACATAACAGACCCTTCTTGTCCCATCTGAGGCAATGCTCTCAATGAATCATCGTATTTATTCATAGGCAGCTCCTTACTTTATTAATTCAACAAATTCTCCGTAGCCTTCCTTCTCCATTTCAGACAGCGGTACAAATTTCAATGAAGCGCTGTTGATGCAATATCTTAATCCGCCTTCTTCTACGGGACCGTCATTAAAAACGTGTCCTAAATGAGAATCGCTGTTCTTGCTTCTGACTTCCGTTCTTTCCATGCCGAATGACTTGTCTCTTTTATATACTATTACATTTTTATCTATCGGTTTTGTAAAGCTCGGCCATCCGCATCCGGAATCATATTTGTCCGAAGATACAAAAAGCGGCATGCCTGTAACTACATCCACATAAATTCCCTTTTCCTTGTTGCTCCAGTATTCATTGTCAAAGGGAGACTCAGTGTAACTGTTCTGTGTGACGTCATATTGCTCCTTCGTAAGCCTTTGTCTGATTTCCTCATCAGCAGGTCTATTATATTTTTCAGTCTCAATCTTTTTATTATCCATAATACTCCTTTATATGCTTAATTTAAGCCTTGAAAATTTTCCTGTTCGTTTTGTCGTAATCTTCCTTAAGTATGGCATAGATTGCCGAATCACAAATCCCAGTATTATTCTTCCCGGACTGTCGTAAAATACCCTCAAATTGCATTCCGGATTTTACCATCACCTTGCCGGAGCCCGGATTTTTAGTGTCGTGTCTTGCTTCTATTCTGTTCACACCCACCTCATCAAAGAAAAATTTCAATAGCGGCTTCATTGCCTCTGTCGTAATTCCCTTGTTCCAGAAGTCTTTTCCGAGAACATATCCAACCTCAAACAATTTCAGGTCATCAAACATTCTGTATGCACCGATACTTCCTATTACCTCATGCGTTTCCTTAAGTTCAATGCACCAATGATAATAGTTGTCTCTTTCATATTCATTAACATAAGCCTGTACAACCTTTTCCGTTTCCTCAATATTTTTATGTGTAGCCCATGTTATATATCTTGTAACATCATCATAACTTGCAAAATTTTTATACATATCTTCAACATCTGTTAATTCAAACTTCCTTAAAATTAACCTTTCTGTTTCCATCTTCCTTGTTCCTAAGTGCTTCATGTTGCCCCCTGTATTTTATAATCTCACAACAACAGGTTCATGACCCGTGTATGGTAAAAAAACATTAATAATATCAGATGTTTTAATTTTTATGCTTGCAGTGTTCACACATGGATGACACCCAAAATACTCGCTTTCTAAAACATCATTATCAATAACTAACTTAACTCTGTGTTCCTTGTCAGACATAAGACCCATTATGCTGAGAGATCCCGGTGTAATATTCAGAAGCTCCTCCATATATTTACCGTCGGCAAAGGATAATCTTGAGCTACCTATCTGCTGAGATAAATCCTTTGTCAGAAATTTTTTATCACCCGGCATAATTAACAGATAAAATTCCTTCTTTGAAGAATTGCACAGGAGCAGGTTTTTTGCCATTTTAACTCCCAGCAGGTCTTCCGTATTTCCTAAATCCTGCATCGTCATCGCTTCTGCATGATTAATCACTGTAAATTGTATGTTCAGTTTATTTAACAGATTGTATGTGTCTGTTTCCTTCTGCAGCCTTTTGCTGCCGGCATTTTCTTTATCCATTTCCGAATCCTTCCCTGACAACTAAATCATTTGTTATATTTTACTACTATATTATTATTCTTACAACAAAAAAAGTGACAGTGTTTGTAACTGTCACAATAATTTATTTCTTTGGAATATGAATTGCATTTCCATGAGCCGCGTGTGCTGCTTCGTGCAGAATTTCTCCTACCGTCGGATGAGCATGTATCGTGGAAGTAATTTCATCAAGTGTTGCCTCCAGCCTTATGGCAAGCGCTCCTTCAACTATTAAATCTGTTGCTCTCGGTCCGGATATGTGAAGTCCCAATATCTCTCCAGTATCGGTATCTGTTACGTATTTTGCTATACCCTCGGTATCTCCTTCTATTATGGACTTACCGTTTATATACATGGGTGCAGTACCAACCCTTATGTTATATCCCATTTCTCTTGCCTGTCTCTCCGTTAACCCGACTCCCGCAAGCTCCGGCTTTGTGTAAACACAATATGGTATTGTCTTGAAGTCAATCTGAGATTTTATGTTTATTATAGACTCAACTGCCACTATACCCTGTGCCGATGCCACATGAGCTAACATTGCACCCCCTGTACAATCTCCCACGGCATAAATATTGTCTATGTTGGTTCTCATGTTTTTGTTAACCTTTACTCTTCCTCTTTCAGTAACAACACCTGCATTCTCTAAGGATAAGTTTTCCGTAACCGGTCTTCTTCCTATTGACAAAAGAACCTTTTCTGCTTGTATAGACTTTTTACCCGAGGATGATGAAATGTTCAGTTTCAATCCGTTGCCAGGTTTTTCTATTGATTCAAGCTTCGTATCATTGTAAATATCCACCCCGCTTCTCAACAGTTTGTCTTTCAAGGGTTTCACAATATCCTGGTCCATGTTTGAAACTATGTCCGGAAGCATCTCTATTATGGAAACCTTGCATCCCAATGAAGAATATATGCTCGCTATTTCCGTACCTATTACTCCTCCGCCTATTATTGCCATGCTTTCAGGAATATCCTCCAGGGACAGCACCTCGTCACTGGTTATAACTCCGGGTAAGTCCACTCCCGGCAGCGGGATTATAACCGGAGCTGAGCCTGTTGCAATGACAGCATAGTCAAAATCCAACATAATTTCTCCTTTGCTGCTTTTTGCCTTTATCTGATGGCTGTTCACAAAGCTTCCTTCACCTTCTATTTTTGTTACCTTGTTACTTCGCAGCAACATCTCCACTCCACCAACCAGCCTGTTTACAATTGCTTCCTTCCTGTTTTGAAGCTGATTCCAGTTTATTTCAGCCCCCTTTATGTCAATTCCAATTTCCTTAAATTCCTTATTGACATTTTCCATTTCCACAGATGTGTGCAGCAAAACCTTTGTGGGAATGCATCCCCTATTCAAGCAGGTTCCGCCCACTTTATCCTTTTCTATTACAGTTACCTCGGCTCCTAATTGTGCGGCACGTATGGCTGCAACATATCCTCCCGGACCGCCTCCTAAAATTACTATTTTCATCACAGCCTCCTACAACAAAAGAAGTCCCGGCTTCTCAATATATTCTTTGAATTTTGCCAAAAATTCCGCTGCTACAGCACCATCCACCGCTCTGTGATCCGCCGTCAGACTTAAATTCATAACAGGCTTAATTTTAAGTTCTCCGTTAACCACAACAGCTTCCTCTCTGATTGAATTCACACCCAATATGGCAGACTCAGGCTGATTGATAATAGGAGAAAATGATTCTATTCCATACATGCCTAAATTGCTTATGGTAAATGTACCTCCGGTGAGCTCATCTGGTGATAATTCATTGTTTCTTGCCTTTTCAGCCATTGTTTTAATTTCCTCTGAAATTTCTTTCAGACCTTTAACATTGGCATATTTAACTACGGGAACCAGCAATCCTTCCGGAAGTGCAACGGCAACTCCTATATTTGCATAGTTTCTGGTTATTATGTCATTTCCGTCAATAGAGCAATTTAACAGAGGAAACTCCAGCAGAATTTTAGATAAAATTTTTACTAATATATCGTTATAGGATATCTTTACTGTTTCCTTTATATCCTCCCTGAATTGCTTCATTGCTGTTATATCCGCCTTTATATTAAATGTAACAGTTGGTGATATCTGTGTGCTTTCAAGCATTCTTTTTGCAATAACCCTCCTCATTCCACTCATTGGGCTTCTGAATTCCTGAGGATCAGCAAATTTTTGAAGCTCCTCGCTCATCTTGTATTTTATTACATCATCCTTCATTATGCGGGTATCCTTTTCAATTTTGGATATATTAACTCCAATATTGTCTGCAACAACTACTGCCGTTGGTGATGCTTTTTTCTTATTTTCTGTTTCCTGCTCCGAATAATTTTTAATATCATTTTCTGTTATAGCTCCGCCCGGTCCGGTACCTTTTATTAAATTTATATCTACACCTAATTCTTCAGCCATTTTCTTAGCTCTCGGAGAGGCCTTAACTCTTCCTCCGACGGTCGGCGAAGCTGTTGATATTCTGTTTTCTGTTTTTTCTTCCGCCTTCACTTCTGTTTTTTCCGGTTTTTCTGCGCCCGTCTGATCCAGCAATTCTGTTATATCCTCATTCTCATCCCCTATAATCGCAACTGGTGCTAATACGGGTACCGTTCCGCTACTTACTAAAATTCTTCTTAATACCCCTTCATTTATTGCCTCAAAATCATTTGTTAACTTATCCGTTTCAATACTGAAAAGAATTTCCCCTTTCTTTATAGTATCTCCTTCTTGCTTTCTCCAGTTTGATATAATACCTTCACTCATTGTGAGCCCCAATTTAGGCATTACTACAAGATTTGCCATAGTGTCCTCCTATTTATTTTGTTTTAAAAAATCCGTTTATTTGTGCAAGCTCTAAAAGCTTTTTAACATTTATGCGTTTCGGACCGTTACGTGTTACCTTGAAAACAAATTCCTGATTTTCATAAAACTGCAATTCCCTTTCTCCGTCAAGAGCTATGGTTCCTCTGAAATCAGCCGTATATTTATATTCATCGGCTGATTTCAAAATTATCGGCTCTGAAACAGACACCGGCGTAACAACTCCTGCCGCCACGGCTGCAAATACCTTCGCACTTCCATCATTCAAATCCACACATGCCCCGTAATCATCATCAGGTGAAATTATTTTTTTACACCCTACAATTGCAGAAAATCCAATTGATGCTGGATGACACCTTGAAACAAAAATTTTATCTATGCTGTCCATATTCCATATTGCCTTAGAGCCCACAAAGATTTCTTTGGATATGACCGCATCAATAAGAGCTATATCCTCAAGCTTATCGTTCTTAAATATTTCTATACGCTTATCCCTCTCTATATACAGTCCTTCATCAAGACTGCCGCCGGCTGCTGCCGCAGCAGCCATTCCCGCAATCGTACCCTCCATCATAACCGGATAGGCATTGTTTGTTCCTGTGGAAATTGAAATCAGCGGTGTGTTTTTTACAGACTTTGCTACTGCTCTGTTTGTCCCGTCACCTCCAAGCACAACTATACATCCTACTTTTAGTTGCTCCATATGCTCCGCAGCTGTAATCGTATCCTCAATACCGTCATATCTGTACATATTTATAACGTTTATTTCACACCTTAATTCATCACAGGTGTTCAATTTTTCTTCAACCCTGTATCCCATATTAAAGGAGTCAGGCATCATATACACTCTGTCAACTCCAAGTGCCTGAGCACCTAAAATAATTCTCTCCACAATATTTATCTTTTCGTTATTGTCTATAACTGTGGCATGGGACACAAGTCTTCTGATATCCTTGCCGGATGCAGGATTTGCTATTATTCCTATGGAAATCATATGCCTACCTCCTAAAAAGAAAAATAAGTAGCTTTAATAATTACTACTAAAGCTACGAAATTCCTATTATTTAAAACAATGATTTAACCGCAGCTACAATATCCTTCTCGTTAGGCAACACGTAGTTTTCTAAGTTCATAGCAAATGGAACCGGTGTGTTTAATGCTCCAACCCTTTTAATAGGGGCATCTAATTCAAAGAAATATTCTTCAGCTATTATTGATGCAATTTCTCCTGTAAATGCTCCTCTTTTAGCTTCTTCGCTCACAAGCACAACCTTATGAGTTTTCTCCAGCGACTTGAAGACTGCTTCTTTATCCAAAGGAAATAAGCTTCTTAAATCTATAACCTCAGCATTTATTCCATCCTTGGCTAATATATCCGCAGCCTTTAATGAATCAAGCACTTGTTTTCCGTAGGTTACTATGGTAACATCCGTACCCTCCTTAGTTACATAGGCTTTACCAAGAGGAATAGGATCAATTTTATCCTCAACTTCACTTTTAACTGAATACAACACCTTATTTTCCATGAAAATAACAGGATTGTCATCGTCTATAGCCGTAAGCATCAATCCATATGCGTCCTGAGCATTTGACGGATACACAACCTTCAGCCCGGGTATATGTGTAACCCATGATTCAAGAGACTGAGAATGCTGTGCAGCAGCACTGATGCCTCCGCCTGCGGGCAGTCTTACAACCATTGGCAAAGAAATTTTCCCGCCAAACATATATCTCATCTTTGCTGCCTGATTTACCAATTGATCCATTCCTACAGTCAAAAAGTCCACAAACATCAATTCGGCAATTGGTCTTAATCCGCATGCCGCCGACCCGACAGCAGCTCCTATTATAACTCCTTCTGATATGGGAGTATCTCTTACTCTCATTTCACCAAATTCATCCCACATTCCGGATGACACTCCAAAGCATCCTCCAAACTTTCCAACGTCTTCTCCAAAAAGCAGGACATCCGGATTTTCTCTCATTCTTTGGCTCATACCTTCTTTTATACCTTCTGCATAAGTCATTTTTTTCATCTCAATCTGCCCTCCTCAACTATATCAGTATATACATCTTCAAGAGCTGACTCCAATGCAGGAACACTGCTTTCCTCTGCAAATTTTTCTGCTTCCTTTACCATGTTCTCAACATCAGCTTGTTGTTTCTTGATTTCTTGCTCGTTCATAATGCTGTTTTCCAGCATATATTTTTCAATTCTTGGTATGGGGTCTTTTTTTAACCATGACTCCAATTCTTCTTTTGTTCTGTAAACAGTCATATCACCTTCAAAATGTCCTCTGTGTCTGTAAGTCTTACATTCAACCAAGGTAGGTCCTTGTCCCTTTCTTGCTCTTGAAACTGCTTCACCCACGGCTTCATAAACCGCAAAAACATCGTTACCGTCAACAGTTATCCCGGGCATGTTATAAGCTGTCGCTCTTACAGATACATCCGTTATAGCCTGATGCCTTTCCTGGCTCACCGAGATACCGTATCCATTATTTTCGCATACAAATACTACCGGCAGCTTCCAGACACTTGCTAAATTCAAGGCTTCATGGAATGTGCTTTGATTTGTGGAAGCATCACCGAAAAAGCATACGCACACCTGTCCGGTTTTTTTGTACTGTGCAGCAAGACCGGCCCCCACAGCTATATTGTGCCCTGCACCGACGATGCCGTTAGCACCAAGTATACCCTTTGTGGCATCGGCAATGTGCATTGAACCGCCCTTACCCTTGCAATATCCTGTTTCCTTTCCAAACAGCTCAGCCATCATATTGTCTAGTTTCCCGCCCTTTGCTATGATGTGACCGTGACCTCTGTGGGTACTGGTAATGTAGTCATCATTGTTCAGATTAGCACATGCACCTGTTGCAACAGCTTCTTCACCTAAGTACAGATGAACAAATCCCGGGATTTTGCCTTCTGCAAATAAATCCTTCGCTCTTAATTCAAATTTACGAATCTTCAGCATTGTTTCATACATGTCTTTGATTTGATCGTTCGTAATGTTCAAAATTATTACCTCCTAAGCTTTTTATTTAAATAAATAAATATTCTATTTGCTCAGTTTCATAAGGAGCAATATGTGTGCCAATGATGTATATTTAATTAAATTTTTATACGGAAATGTAAAAATAATTGAAATTCAAACACATAATTATGTTACAGACAATATGCATCTATAATTGTTGTTCGATATCGGAATAAAAAAAATATCAATATGAGTCAAATATTCTCAAATTGATACTTTTTAAAAATATAGTTGTTATTACAAGTTAACAGTTGTCTCAAACTGAGACAGTATTCCCTATTTCCTCCAAATCAATTGAATATAACTTTATTTTTCTGTATATGGTTGCCTTACTTATATTAAGATCTTGTGCTGCCTTTGCTGCATTTTTGTTGTTTACTGACAATGCCTGGATAATCCTGTCTTTTTCAATTTCCTTCAAATTAAAAGATGTTAATTCCTTATTAACATAACTGACTTGTTTTGACAGTACAATATTATTGATGATTTCTCCGTCTGACATGTAATATGCTCTTTGAATAATATTTTTGAGTTCTCTGACATTTCCCACCCATTCGTGCTGAATCAGCTTATGTTCAAACTCCCTGCTGAAGTCTTTATTGATTCCATCGTTTTCTCTATTTAGATCATTTAAAAAAAATCTGACTAACTCTAAAATATCTTCCTTTCTATCTCTTAACGGAGGGATTCTCAGATTAATAACATTCAATCTGTAATACAAATCCTGTCTGAAGGAGCCGTCTCTTATTTCATCAAGTAAATTTCTGTTGGTTGCAGCAATTACCCTTACGTCTAAATCTCTCTCAAATGTGCCACCGATTCTCACAATTTTATTGTTATCCAGAACCCTCAGAAGCTTGGGCTGTATATCCAATGGGATTTCGCCTATTTCATCAAGAAATATGGTGCCGCCTCTTGCCAGCTCAAATTTACCGGGTCTGCCGCCCTTCATTGCGCCTGTAAACGAGCCGCTTTCATATCCGAAAAGCTCGCTTTCAAATAAGTCTTTTGGAATTGCTGAACAATTTATTGCTATAAATGGCCCGTTTCTTCTGAAGCTTTCATTATGTATGGACTGCGCATACAACTCCTTACCCACTCCGCTTTCGCCTTCAATCAAAACAGAACAGTTTGTTTTGGAAATCTTCTTTGCCGTCTTTATTAAATCCTGCATTTTGTCACTTACCGTAATTATGCTGTCAAATGTATAATTTGCTTTAAAACCGGCTAATTTACTTATTTCCTTCCTTATTTGCTTAGCTTCTCTGACTAGGAACACTGCTCCTATAACATCATCACTCAAAATAATAGGAGATATGGTCAGTGAGCATTCAATTTTTTTATCATTTATAACAAGTGTTATATCTGAGTATTTAATTTTTTGTTTATTGTTAAAAATATTGTTAATGATATTAAAGTCCTTGAATACCTCCGTAATATTTATATTATAAACTTCACTTTCATCCAATTTAAATATTTCCGGTATATGATGGTTAAATTTATAAATTCTCATATCACTGTTCATAATCATCAGACCATCGAGTATTGAATCAAATGTAGTATCCATGAGCTTGTATGATTCAAGTATCATAAATTGCTTTTCAATGCTGTTGGCACTTGATACCGCTATACCATAGGTATGTGCCTGCACATCCTCAGCCCTTCCGGATAAATCAAAGCACCCTATTAATTCTCCTCTGCTGTTGTGTATGGGTGCCGCCGAGCAAGTCCATCTGTGATGATATTCACAGTAATGCTCTGCACCTATTACCTGTATGGGCATATTTGTTGCGAGACAAGAGCCTATCGCATTATTTCCCACACTTTTTTCGTCCCACAGAGAGCCTCTCACAAAGTTCAGTTTTTTATGATTTTCCTCCAACACCTGATTAATAATCAAATCAATTATTATACCGTTTTCGTCGGTGAGGACAACACTGTAGCTTGTATCCTTCACTATTTCAAACACATTCTCCATGATGGGTCTAGCTACCTCTATGAGCTCCTTACGTTTGTTCAGACTGTCAGCCAGAATCCTGTCCGTTACCTTAGTTCCTTTTCCAAACTTATATTCTACATTCTTTTCCTTGCACCTATACCAGGAAGATAAAATTTCCGGTCGTATGTCTTTAGATACCTTATGACCCTTAACAAAACTTTCCCAATTTTCTCTCAGCCTATTAAACAATTTTATTCCTCCTCTTTTGACGAAGTGACGGACACGGATTTTTTTATTTTGAATTATATCATAGCACACAATGAAAATGTTTTCAATCAATCATTTGTAACATCTCCGTTACCGCTGACAGGTATTGCTTCTCCTCCGATTTTCGAGTCAGGCTTCACTGCTGCCTTTATAAAGTCCTTAACTCTTGCTGCCTTTTCTCTCAGCTCCCTCAAATCCTGACCTGCGTAGGCTCTGACATCGGCAGAAATTCCGTATGCCTCTACTCCCAGTCTTTCGGCTATATGAAGAGCTCTGTAAAGATGATACTTCTGTGTTACAATTATTATTTTATCCGCCTGAAATATTTCCTTGGCACGATAGATGCTGTCATATGTGGATATGCCTGCGTGATCCATGAATATATGCTCTGAGGGTATGCCCTTATCTATGGCATATTTCTTCATAATATTAACTTCATCATATCCTTTTTTGGTATGATCTCCGCTCATTATCATTCTGTCCGACACGCCGTCTTCATACAGCTTTATTCCGGTTATCAGACGGTCCTGAAGCATGGGACTGGGAGAACCATCGGCTCTCACGCCTGCACCAAGGACTATGATGCAATCCGGCCTGACATTGAGTGATTCACTCTCTGATATGATTAAATCCTCAGTTGACGACTTAACGTATGCATTTATAAATATAACGGAAAGGAAAACAACTGCAGCCAGTATTAAGAATGCTGTGGATGTACGTTTTGCAAATTTAAGTGATTTCTTCATATTTTCTCCTTTTGTGACACTTATTGTCCCCACTTAAGCAGTCTTCTTTCGCCCTCCAGGCTTTTGATTTCGGTTATATCCTGACTGACCTCAAGCACTCCCTTATAATTACCTTCATCATCTCTAAGAGCAAAATATTGAATAAGAATGTCCTTCCCCTTTAAATTTAGCCAGAACTTTGCATTATCTTCCTTTCCGGCTCTGAAGCTTTCAACAATTTCTTCAACTATATGCACACTTGCGGGCGGATGACAATTTTTTACTTCACGACCTATTACCGCAGGTGATCGCGGAAAAATCCTGTCCTTTGGTCTCGTAAAATATTTTACCTTGTTATTTTCGTCAACAAATGTAACGTCAACAGGAAGAGTGTTAAATATCATGAGAACCTCTTCAAAATTTAAAATTCCTGTTTCTGTCTTTATTACCCCGTTATTGAAAATCTTTGTTTCTTCATCACTTTCTGCTTCCGAGCCTGATTTTCCGATAAACGGAAATCCGTATTCAAGACTTTGCCTATGCATCCTGTACCAGTCATCTTCACTAAGCACCTCACCGGCTGCAGGAAACAATATAAGCTCTTCCTTCTTCTTCACTCCCAATATGCCGAAAAACAAATTGGCAACTGATTTGTTAACCTCCTGCTCGGAGCTTTCATCGTCCTTTATGGTATTTACGGCTTCCTTAATCTGATTTCTGACAACATCATGAAGCTCCCACATTATAGACAGCCCGTGAAACTTATCCATTGTTTTTTCCATGTACGGAAATAGTATATTTTCCTTTTTCAAATAGTGGTCATTAAATTCCTCAAGCTCCGCTATTTTCGGGAGAAGCATTTGCTTTCTGATGCTTATATCAGGCTCCTTCATCATAATCTTTATTTCATCGGTTTTCTTAACCAGTGCTTCGTTTTCATTTATCAGATCCGTGAGAAAATTATCATTATCAGGTCTTTCCCACTTGTAATTTACCAGGCTTTTATAAAATACATTAATTACTTTATCTAAAAACACTAAAATTTCCGCAGGCTGAATTCCCTCTTTTGTAAGTGAACAAAATATTTCAAATGCCTCCTGAGGCTTAATACTTTCTATATCTTCCTTATATTCCGTGTATAGCCTTACTCCGTCCTGACCATCCTTAAGTCCCTTTACATACTCTGTCAGCCTTGTAACTCTCAGATTTGCGTTGTTCATATAACCACCTCTTCATCAGCTATTAATATATTACATTTTACCAAAATTATTGAAAATATAAAAGATAAAAAAACAGAACACTCAGATTGAGTGTTCAGATTGAGTGTTCTGCTAATATGTGAGACCGTGACGACAACACTATGTCAATTTTCCTGATTGCTTTTATAACATCATTGTAGCCTAAGTAATATGTTTCTCTGAGCTTCTTGTTGTCAAAGTTTAATGTTCCGTTAAATAAATTACCCAGATATCTTGACGGCTGTATCAGCAAAATATCTGTATACGGATATTTTCTTTTCAAAGCCTGATAATTTACCCTGTCGCAGGATATGGCAATTATTGCTTTTATCCCTCTCACATTAAGGGGATAAAGAGGCAGTGCATCATTGATTGCACCATCAACATAGTACTGTTCTCCTATTTTTTCGGGAGGATATATAATCGGTATGGCTGATGTTGCCAATAATATTTTTTTAATGAACTCTGCATTAGGCTTACGTATATGTACATATTGTGTAAATCCGGATTTTCTGCCTTTGTACCAGTCTGTTGCCGTTTTTAATACTCTTTCGCTCTCCGGTATTCCTGTTACGTTTGCAACCGTTACATAGGTATCCAGGGTTGTTCCCCGCAAATTTTCAAGCCCAATCGTATCTAACATATCAACAAATCCGTCTCTTGTAAACAAGCTGTCAAATTGAACCTTTTTCCCGGATACAATCATCCTTATTATTTTTGCTATACTTTCCGGATCAACCCCATCTGTAAAAAATATCTTGGCCAAATTATTATTGAGCCATACATCTGCCGCCTCCTTCCAATCCATAGTCTGAATCAAAAAACTGTTTATTGCTCCGATGGAGGAACCTGAATATATGTCTATATAATTGTCATATCCGAATTCACAGAGAGCCTTCCATGCTCCTATCTGGTAAACTCCCTTAGCTCCCCCTCCGCCTAATACTAATCCTATTCCGGACATAAAATCACCTCCATTCATCTTATGCAAGACTGAATGGAGGGTTAGTTATTATTTATTTAATTTTTATGATTTATCTTGCAATTATGCTTCTGCCTACAATATTTTTAACCTTGTTTTGCACATTTGAGCTTTTATCATTTCCTGAAGCTTCTTGTTGATTATCAGCACCTGGCCAGACAACATTTCTTTGTGCTGTTATTAAATTACCATATATGGCATTATGCAATTTACTGTCTAATTCTACTATCCAACTGTTGCCTTGTTTAGTCATATTGATACTGACAACCTTTTTGAATTCCGTATATTCACATTCGTCAACTATTTTTACAAATAAATCATTGTACTTAAGCTTCATATCAGCATCACTCAGCCTGGCATCTCCAAGCTTATTATTTTCATTGGTCATGGCTACCGATTCGTCCGCATATTTCTGAGGAACAGTCGTTAAATCCTTTGTTTTAAACTCTACACTGACTTTTGCCGAATTTTCATTTTCATCTATTGATAAAATATTGAATTCAAGCTTTTCAAATATTTTCTTATTTCTTGCGTTACTTAAATCATCAGTGCCGCTTATAAGATTTTCTGCCCCATATCTCGACAATTCATCCTTGTTAGTCTCTTTTATTGCTGTTATAATATTTGTTAATGCCTGACTTGGCGTCTCTTTTTTCGTTTCCACTCCGGATACTATATCACAAGCTGCCAAAGCAAATACCAATGCAATTAAAAGTATAACTGTCATTATTTTCTTCACTTGCTTATACCTCATTATGTAATTTATACTGTATGATTATAACATTTTATCATATTTTGTCAAATAAAATAATTTCATAGCGTTGTACTTTCAAATTCAGAACCAAATACCTATTTCACGTTCCGAGCCTTCTTTGGAATCTGAGGAATGTACGCTGTTTTCTGTCTTGGATACACCGTATCTGCCCCGTATTGAAGTTGGTTCCACTTTTTCTGGATCAGTAGCACCGTTAATTTTTCTTACTTCTGCAATGGCATTTTCTCCTTCAATTATTAAAGCACAAACTTCTCCTCTCGTTATATAACGTATTAGTTCTCCGTAGAATGGTTTTTCTTTATGCTCTATATAATGTTTTTCTGCTATTTGTTCTGTTGGTTTAATTATTTTCATTGCTGCTATGTGAAGATTGGTTTTTTCATACACTGAAATTATTTCACCCATTAGTTTTCTTTCCAGAATATCCGGTTTTATAAGTACCAAAGTTCTTTCCATTGTCATTCCTCCGTGCTTTTCCCATATCTTACTACAAAATAATCAAAAACGGAATATTAAATTTACATTTCCGGGTTGAAATAGTATAATGTATACAAATACAGTATAGGAGACTTTTTAACCAATGAAGGAAATTAACGGTACAGACAAACAGAAAAAATTAGTGCAGGTGGTTCTTGATGAAAAAGAGGTTCCGCTTATAATAAAAGGCATAGAAGAATTAGAGCTTAGTGATACTAAATATAAGAGCAAAGAAAAATTTGAATACGACAGAAAAATAATTTTAGAAACGCCATGGAATGTGAGTGTTGTTCTGCAGAACAAAACAAGTAAAATAAGTGAAATCCTCGATATAAATTTACAAAGGAACGAAATTACCGATGTAAACGGCAAAAAAATATTTTCTGCTCTCAGGGCAAAATATAAAGCTTCTAACATCATAGATTATAACGAACTGGCAGAAATAATTTAAGGGGGTAAAAATGAAAAAAATAGAAAGCTTTCAGGTAAATCATCTTAAGCTTAAGCGAGGAATTTATGTATCCAGAAAGGATGTCGCAGGCGAGCATATACTGACTACCTTTGATATAAGGATGAAAGAGCCTAACAATGAGCCGGTCATAAATACGGCTGAGCTGCACACCATCGAGCATTTAGGTGCAACCTTCCTCAGAAATCACAATAAATATGACACCCTGACCGTATATTTCGGACCGATGGGATGCCGTACAGGGCTCTACGT
>JAFACY010000222.1 GCA_023425285.1 Bacillota bacterium | reverse complement strand
CCGAAAGCCTTTCGGCTTGTTTTTTTGTTTCGCTGAGCAGCTTTTCCGTATCCTCAAGGATTTCACTGCTTACATTTTCATAGCTCTTAAGCTCTCCATCCAGCACATTCAGGCTCTGAACCTCTCTGCCGATGCTCGTTGACAGCTTATCGGACAGCTCGTCTCCATATTTCTGGAGATTAAAAAGCCTTTCAAGCATGTCTCTTCTTTCCTTTCCCTGAAGCTTCAGAAATTCGCTGAAATTACCCTGCGGAAGAACCACCGTCCTCGTAAAGTCGTCAGCCTCAAGACCGATAATTTCCCTGCATTTGCTGTCTACCTGCCTCACCATATCCTCCAGGACTATTTCATCCGAGGTAATGTCAACTATCTTTGCCGAACGTGTCTTTATACTTCCGGATTTATCTCTTTTAAATTCCCGTTCAACCCTGTATATCCTCGCATCCTTGTCAGTTATACGGAATTCAAAGCTCACGTTCTGAGTATCGCAGTTTATGTTCATGAAATTGGAGCTGTCTCTGGGCACGCGTCCGTACAGACTCAATATTATACCGTCAAGAATGGTTGATTTGCCGCTGCCGGTAGGTCCGAAAATACCAAACAAGCCTCTTTCGGTCAGTCTTTCAAAGTCTATCTCCTGCACTTCTATAAAGCTGTTAAGTCCTTTTATCCTTAGCTTAAGCGGTTTCATTTTCGGATTCCTCCTCATTCAATATGGATAACAACATGTCTACCACCTCGTCATCCGGTTCAACATTTCTTTCCTTCATATAAAAATCTCTGAATATTTCCTCAAAGGATTTTTCTGTATTAAGGATTATTTCTTCCGTTTGCACTCCCGCAATTACAGGTGTAATTTCCAATATATCCTTCTTCAAAGTTTTCATCATTTTTATTTCATCTTCTCTCAAATACCTGTCGGTGGTGATTTCAAGGTATACCCAGCAATCCCTGTCCTTATTTCCCTCACATATGTCTATTGCTCTTTCGATGCTTTCGCATTTCCAGATTTCAATGGGCTTGTATATTTTAAGCTCCAATTCCTCTATGTCACATTCCTGCCCCGCAGTAACATTTACAATGTAACACTTTTTCCCGAAAGCTATCTCTTTTTTGTTGTAATGAATGGGTGAGCCTGCATATCTTGCCCTTTTGTTTGTTCCCGGCACAATCTGAGGCTTGTGTATGTGACCTAATGCAATGTACTGAGCTCTTTCAGGGAAACAGCTTCCGTCCACTATTATGCTTCCTCCGAGCTGAGCGTTTCTCTCCGAGCCCGCTTCCTCGCTCCCCATTGCAAACAAATGAGACACAGCTATGTTTATGGTATCATCCCTGTATTTATCGTTGAGTGAAGAAAATAAAAGCTTCATCCTGTCATCGTAGGTTTTCACTCTTTCCTCTTCATTGTCCATAGCATCATAGAGAACTTCATTCAATCTTTTTTCTGAGGGATACGGAACGGCTATTACAACCGCTCTTTCTCCGTTTATTTCTATTTCAACATAGCCTTCCCCCGCATCAATAACGCGATGCCTGCCATACTCACCGGTATCCGCTACGGACTTGGGTGTGCCAAGCATTATGATACCGTGATCCTTTGCAAGGGGTCCTGCCGCAATCAGTCTTTCGGGATTGTCATGATTACCCGCTATTATGAATGTAATTCTTTCTCCCTCAGCCGAAAGCTTTTTCAATGTATCATAAAACATCTTCTCGGCTCTTGCAGGCGGATTTGCACTGTCATAAACATCTCCTGCAATTATAACCATATCTATATCATTTTCTTTTACTATTTCCGCAAAATCGTTCAAAAAGCTTTCCTGCTCGTCCATTCTGCTGGCGCCCTCCAGGCTCTTGCCTAAGTGCCAGTCCGAAGTGTGCAATATTCTCATATATGTACTCCCAAATCTTAATATTTATAATTCAATAAAAAAAGCCTGTATGTGTTACATATATAATAGCACATAAACAGACTTTTGAAAATTTATTCTTATATTACTCCAGTTCAACGGCTCCCATATTGAGCTGGTAGTATCTGCCCTTCTGCTTCATCAGATCATCGTGATCCCCTCTTTCGATTATTTCGCCATGCTCCAGCACCATAATCGCATTTGAATCACGGACAGTTGACAGCCTGTGGGCTATAACAAAGGTTGTTCTTCCATCCATCAGCTTATCCATTCCTTCGGAAATCAGCTTTTCAGTCCTTGTGTCAACAGAGGATGTCGCTTCATCCAATATCAGTATGATAGGGTCGGCAACCGCCGCTCTTGCAATCGAAAGAAGCTGTCTTTCTCCCTGAGACAAATTCTGTCCGTCGGCAGTAAGCACCGTATTGTATCCTTCCGGTAAATTTTTTATAAAATAATGGGCATTTGCAAGCTTGGCTGCTGCCTTCACATCTTCGTCGGTGGCATCCAGCCTGCCGTAGCGTATATTGTCCGCAACGGTTCCTTCAAACAGGTGGACATCCTGCAACACTATGCTCATTGTACTTCTCAGGTCATGTTTATTTATTCTCCTGATGTCTATACCGTCATAAAGAATCATACCGTCATTTATTTCATAAAAGCGGTTTATAAGGTTGGTAATCGTAGTCTTACCCGCACCTGTGGAGCCTACAAAGGCAATTTTCTGACCGGGCTTTGCATATAGACTGACATCCTTCAGAACCTTTTTGTCGGCAGCATATCCGAAGTCAACGTTTCTGAACGTTATATCGCCTCTTAAAGGCACGCTTTCAGACCTTCCGTCCTCAGTCGGTACAATCCAGCAAAAATCATTCTTTCCTTCACACTCATATTGTAGTCTCACATCACCCTCATCTGTTTCAGGCAATTCATCCAATACGTTAAAAATCCTTTCTGCACCTGCAAGAGCTGCAAACAGTGTGTTCAACTGATTTGATACCATTGTGATAGGTCTTGAGATAGTCCTGGTGTATTGTAAAAATGACGCAATATTGCCGATGCTGAACCTGTTAAGCATTACCATGTACGCACCTAACATTGATACGAGCGCATACAGCACATAGGACAAATTGCCCATAATAGGCATCATCATCACACCGTAGGCAGATGCACGTGTTCCCGCAGCTCTCAGCTCCTCGTTCCTTTTATCAAAATTATCTATGACGTTATCCTCATGGTTAAACACCTTGACAACCTTCTGACCGGTCATTATTTCTTCTATGTATCCGTTCATGCCCGCCAGTGTTGCCTGCTGGTAACGGAAATTACTCGATGACTTCTTCCCTATTATTCTGATTGCCAGAAACATCACGCCGAGCATTGCAACAACAACCAGCGTCATCAGGGGGCTTAAAATCAGCATCATTATAAATGTGCCGACAACCGTTATAAATGACATGATAATCTGCGAGGAGCTTTGCTCCAGCGATTGATTGAGCATATCCACATCGTTTGTGAATGTTGACATTAAATCGCCATGAGTGTGTCTGTCAAAAAACGAAACAGGAAGCTGCTCCATTTTTGAGAACATCTCTTCGCGTATCCTGTGGACGGTTTTTTGTGCCAGCTTGGCCATGGACAGATTCCCCACGTATTGAGATATCGCTATGGCCACTGCCATTAAAATCATAACAGCTATGTAGTGTAGAAATTTAGCCATCACAAAATCTCCGACCAATGTATCGATAACCGGACTCAGCATTGCATTTATGGCTATCTCAGATACCGAGCCAAGTATGATAAAGAATATTCCTGTCAGAAACAGCAGCTTATTATATTTGAAGTAGCTGAAAAGCCTTACCAGTGTCTTCTTAGGATCGGTGGGTCTGAGCTTGCCAGCAGACTTACCGGATGAACTTCTCATTGCTCTCATAGACCTGCCACCCCCTTCATCTGTGACTCATATATTTCCTTGTATATCATGGAAGCATCCATCAATTCATTATGCCTTCCGATTGATTCAATCCTTCCTTCGTTCATAACCACAATTCTGTCCGCATGCTGTATGGACGAAATTCTCTGAGCAATTATGATTGTTGTAACATCGCCAAGCTCATCTCTGAAGCTCTTTTGAATTTTGGCATCCGTTGCCACGTCAACTGCACTCGTTGAATCATCAAGTACAATTATTTTAGGAGCTTTCAGCAGTGCCCTGGCAATAGTCAGTCTCTGCTTCTGCCCTCCGGAGAAATTGTCTCCTCCCTGCTCAACCTTGTGATCCAGTCCGTCCGGATACTTGGAAACAAACTCCCATGCCTGTGACTGCTTCAACGCATTTATTATTTGCTCATCTGTGGCATTTTCATTTCCCCAGAGCATATTCTCCCGTATGGTTCCCGAAAACAGCACGTTTTTTTGAAGCACAAATGCGATGCCGTCTCTTAAAGCTTTTATGTTATAATTTTTCACATCAATGCCGCCTACCCTGACCTCTCCCTCATTCACATCATAAAGTCTGGGAATGAGCTGAACCAATGTAGACTTTGATGAGCCGGTGGAGCCTATGATTCCGATTACCTCTCCTGTATTTATATCCAGATTTATATACTGCAGGACCTTTTCGGCACTGCTTGGATATTTAAAGCTTACGTTACTGAAGCTTATTGAACCGTCAGAAATTTCCGGAACAGGATTTTCAATTTCTGTGATTTCCGAATCCGTATTCAGAACCTCAACTATCCTGCTTACAGAAGCCGCTCCTCTCATCAGCTGCATGAAAAAGAAGGACAGCATCATCAGTGACATCAATATCTGAGTGATGTATGTTATGAAGGATATTAAATCCCCGCTTCCCATATTTCCCGCAACTATCTGCTTTCCTCCGAACCACAGTACAGAAATTATAGTTGAATAAATGATTATGGTCAGTGAGGGCATAAAGAAAATGATTATGGACACTGCCTTTAATGCGGTATTTCTCAAAGAGTCATTTCTCTCCCTGAATTTTTCTTCTTCAAATTTCTGTCTGTTAAAGGACTTAACAACCCTTATACCAATAAGATTTTCCTGTATAATTCCGTTAACCCTGTCCACCCGGGTCTGCATCTGCAGGAACAATGGTCTTGCCTTTGATAAAATTACAGTCAGTAAAATCACGGTAACCGGTATGACTACCATAAATACCTTAGCCAGCGATGCGTTTATCCTCAACGCCATGATAAGTGCAAATACCATCATAAACGGTGCTCTCACCGCCATCCTTAGACTCATCATGGTTACCTGCCCCAGGGTGTTGCAGTCATTAGTCAGCCTGGTTATGAGAGATGATACGGAAAACTTATCTAAATTTGCAAAGGAAAAGCCCTGAACCTTTTTGAAAAGCTCCTTTCTCACCTCAGCAGCAAATCCCAGACCTGCCCTTGCACCGTAATGAGAGCTTACAACCCCCAATATGATACCGAATACTGCCGCTGCGATCATTATCAACCCGAGCTTCACTATGTAATTTATGTCGTTGTTTGCAATTCCCACATCCACTATCCTTGACATGAGATATGGAATTACAATGTCCGCCAATACTTCTAAAATCATTAAAATAGGACATAGTATTGCATAAAACAAATATTTTTTCATAAATGGTAAAATTTTTCTCAATTTATCACATCCTGTCTGTAAACTCTGAAATATTATTATACCACAATTTAGGCAGCATTAACTATTATCTTCCTATAACATTAATTTAATCTTAATTTTATCTTTAGATTAAATATTTAAATCAGCACAATAATAAAGCAGCTCATTCAAGCTGCCTGTTGTTTAACCCTTAAGTCTTGCCAATATAAAGTAATGCTTACTGTTTTGTTCATTTCCCGAGAAATAACAATCATCGGTATGGCGTATTCTGTCAATTTCATAATCATCAAATAAACTCAATATATCCTTTAAGTCCATATAGAAATGGGGTATGCCCTTTTCAGGTCCCTCAGCCGTTTTTACCACAGTATTTTCATCTATTTTGGGATATCCCGCATCCTTGAATGACCATGTATCCTTTGAACACAGGGTAAAATAAATTTCTCCGCCGGGCTTTAAAATCCTTGAGATTTCAGATTTAATTTTAATCATTCCCACTGTATCCGTATGTGAAATAACATGGTATGCAAAAATACAATCGAA
>JAFACY010000188.1 GCA_023425285.1 Bacillota bacterium | reverse complement strand
GTTCCGACCTTCAATACCTTGTGGGAACAATGATAGAAATACCGAGAGCATGTGTTACGGCTGATGAAGTTGCGGAATATGCAGACTTCTTCTCATTCGGTACTAACGACTTAACACAAATGACATTTGGTTATTCAAGAGATGACGCAGGCAAATTCCTGAATGATTACAAGGATGCAGGCATACTTGAACAAGATCCGTTCCAGACAATCGACCAGGTAGGCGTAGGTAAATTAGTGGAAACGGCTGTTAAGCTCGGAAGAGGTGCAAAAGATCATCTCCACTTAGGAGTTTGCGGAGAGCACGGCGGAGACCCTGCTTCCATAGAATTCTTCCACAAAACAGGACTTGACTACGTATCCTGCTCACCGTTCAGAGTACCGGTAGCAAGATTGGCAGCAGCGCAGGCGGCGATTAAAAATCAAAAATAATATAAATAGAACTTAGATACTTCGGCACAGAGAAATCTGTGCCGTTGTGTGTTATAATGAAAAAACTCCGCACAGAAGGAAATGTTTTAACCCGATTTATCTGTTATACTGAAATCACCACGTGGAAGGGAGAGTTCTCATGCATACATCAGACATCATAAAATCAAGCATTAACTATATTGAGCAAAATTTGAAAACCGATATCACCGCCGAGGAGCTTGCAAGCATGGCAGGCTATTCTGTATGGCATTATCATCGTCTGTTTGTACAGTACACAGGAATGTCCGTGTCTGCCTATATAGGCAGACTGCGGCTTAACCGGGCATTGAATGAAATAGCCGGCGGTCGTCGTGCCATTGATGTGGCTCTGGAATATGGTTTTGATACTTATGCAGGATTTTACAAGGCGTTTGTACGAATGTACGGTGGCTCTCCGAAAAATTATCTGTCTAAATCGGAGGTTTCAGTTATGTTTACGGAAAAAGAATTACGAAGAATTCTTGCAAATTGGGATATGCCGCAGGATTTACCTATACTTGATGTTTACACCATGGATGGTACAAAGGTTTCAGGAAATGTGTGGTTGGTAGGAGAGGATTATATACTTAAAACGGGCAGCCGTGAAAGTATACTCACAAATATGAAGGTGGCAAAGGCTCTGGCGGCGCAGGGATTTGCAGCGTCAACCCCGATTCCTGCCAAATCTGGTGATGAATATCTGGATAGAGATCAAATCATTGTATTGACGCGAGGCATCAAAGGCAATCAACTTTCTAAATCAGACCGTTTTGGTGAAAGCCGCCGGGAATTCGGGAAAAAATACGGAGAGAGTATCGCCCGGCTTCATAGAGCCCTGAATGTCATCGAGTCCGAAATACAGCCATATGAGCAGAACTTATATACTCATGTCAACGAATGGGCATTGCCGGAAGTCAGAAAACAAAATATACAATTCAACATGGGGTTGCCTGATACATTTTTTGAAGATTATATCACTAATTTTTGTATTTTGTCCGATAAGCTGCCAAAACAGTTGATTCACCGTGATCCGAATCCATCAAACATTCTGTTTGATGGTGATGAAGTGACGGGATTTATCGATTTTGATCTGAGTGAGCACAATGTACGATTGTGGGATCCCTGTTATTGTGCTACCGGTATATTGAGTGAATGGCGCGGAGTTGACGATATATATAAAAAATGGCCTGATGTTCTGGAGGGCATCATACGCGGATATAATAATGTAAATCCGCTGACGACTGAGGAAAAGCAAGCAATATTTTATGTGATTTGCTCAATTCAAATGATTTGCACAGCATACTTTGAAGATACCGACAAGTATAAAGAATTAGCCGGACCAAGCAGAGATATGTTAAAATTCATCTGGAAGAATGAAGTGCATATCCGGAAGGCTTTAGAACAGGCAACACAAGCATAAAAAGGAATTAAGCAAGGGTATTGTCTTTAAATAATTTTAAAAGACGATACTCTTTTTTATTGAGGAAAGTACTCGATATAACAGGAAAATTATGATAGTTTATGCAAAAGCAGCATATATTCAATTTGAGCTTCCTATTTTTGGTAAATGCGATATTTGCAACAAGAACTTAGATTTATGATGAAAAGGTTTTGTAATAAGTTAAAGGAAACCCCAGGATTTTGTGAGTTCGAATTTTTAGCAATCTGCATATAAGTCTGAAGTCTATGCATTAATTATTTATTTGATGCCTTTTAACAAAGTGTTGTATTTATATACAAACAGACCGTATATGTTTACATTTCAAGAATGTGATTGTTTCAACGGAAATTCGAATGTTGTAAATTGGAAGTGAAGATTATGAAGAAAAACCCTAAAATTCACAACTTCATTTTGGATATATATGCAGCATCTCTCGCGGTATTCTTATCCCTGTATTATTATATTGCGTAGTAAGACAAGGGTTACACCCAAGGGAAATATTAAAAACTCCCCCTCAAGGTTGAGCGGCAAGGGTGTTTCAAAGAACTTTGAATCCCGAAAATGGCGACTCTGATTTAATATCTATAGCGACATACCTTTTGAAAAAGAAAGAATAGACTATTTATATTTTTAGAACGATAAATATCTAAGTTCTGATTCCATAAATTGTATTTTTATGATAGAATAAATTAAAATCTAATAATTTTATAAGGGTGACAATGCAGACAATATTTGAGAAAATATGTAATCAATTTGATTTAGGAAATCTAAAATCCACCCCTGCTCCACTGACAGGCGGATTTATGCACAAGATGTATTCTATGTTTACAACAACCGGGAATTATGTTGTTAAATTGCTTAACCTATATGTTATGCAACGGGAAACAGCAAAAGAAAATTATCGTAACGCAGAATGCCTGGAAGCCATTTTAGAAAAGCATGGTATACCCATACTTCCCGCTTTAGTTTTTCATGGTCAGAAAATGCAGGAAACAGATGGACAGTTTTTCTATGTTTTTAATTGGTATGATGGCAAAGCATTAAAGGGCAGTGAAATAAAAGAGCATCATTGTGCCGAGATAGGAAAAGCACTTGCAGGGATACATAATTTGGATATAAAAAAGTCTCCATACAAGCGAGACGAAATTCATATAGACTGGAATTTTTATATCAATAAAATGGAGCATGAAAATAAAGAGCTCTACGAACTGTTACGTGAAAACTGCCATTTATTCTATGACAGTCAGGAAAAAGGAAATAAGGCTGTAAAAAATATTGATCCGATTCTTTCAATTTGTCATAACGATATGGATAGTAAAAATGTATTATGGAATGATAATAATTACCGCATTATTGATTTGGAATGTCTTTCATATGCTAATCCTTCACTTGAATTATTTGAATTGGCATTGTGCTGGTCCGGATATGAAGAATGTAATATTGATTTCGATTTATTCGGAAAATTTATAGACTCATATTTAGATGCAGGAGGCATAAAGCCTGAGAACTGGGAAATTCTCTACGATAGTAACTATGGTCGCCTACAATGGCTGGAATACAATATCAAACGAGTGTTAGGCATAGATTGCGGTGCTGACGAAAAGGAAATGGGCATTTCAGAAGTAAAGGATACGGTTGCTCATGTTATTTATTATCATAACATAAAAGAAGATATAATGAACATATTACTAAATAAATTATATTAATTGAATTAGGAGGTCTATATGAACCAGGGACAAGAAATGTTTTATAATTTTTTTATTGAACGAGTAAAGGATGACAAAAAAGAAGAAGCAAGACTGCTGCTAGAGGATAACTTTGCAAGACAAGAAGCCGGAACCTTCGATATGGCATACTTTCAGGAAGTAATGCCTAAATACTATGAATTAGTAAAACCCGAAGCAATGGAAGAAGTCAAGGAAGCCATGAAGCATTTTGCATCAAGATTATAGTACAAATATGTAAATAAGAGCCGGCGAAGGATATGATATTCCACACCGGCTCTATTTTTTTTAAGTTTTTGCCTATTTAAAAGAAATTTTTTCTACTCGGTTATTTTTCTGCAAGCTCCAAAAGCTTTTTTACAGTGTTTGCATTTCTGATCGTAACCTTATTG
>JAFACY010000162.1 GCA_023425285.1 Bacillota bacterium | reverse complement strand
GATTAAATCGTTGCCGTTGCCCATAAAATCATCCCTTTATCATTTTAATACCTTCTTCGAAAGCATCTAAGTTTTTATTTAGTGTAACAGGAGGAACTCTGTGTGTAATTGAGCTGATCATTACATCCTTGCTTATAACATCCTCACCGATGAGTGCGTATAGCGCGCCTACAGAAATTATATTTGCAACCATGCTTGTTCCTAACCTGGTCTGAGCCGTTTCCACTATGGGGAGCCTGTAAATTTTGTAATCGGCATCCGTATTGACCACAACACATTCATCTACTATAAGTATACCATTTTTATCTAAAGTTGCAATATATTTATCGTAGGAGCCCTGAGTCAGACACAGCAAAATATTCGGTGAAACAACCTTCGGGAAATTTATTTCATTTCTGCTGATTATAACCTCAGCCTTGCTGGAGCCTCCGCGAGCTTCGGGACCGTAGGATTGAGTCTGAATGGCGTTAATCCCCTGCTCGATAGCCGCATCAGCCAATATAATTGCTGCAAGTATAACTCCCTGACCTCCGGAACCGCTTAATCTGATTTCTATTTTATTAAACAAGCTCACCCCTCCTCAACTCTTTTAATTTATCAACAATTACCTGATAGCTTTCTGTGTATTCAGGCTTTGGTTCGTTGAAAAATTCGCCTATGAGAATTTTGTTTTCGCCCTTTTCAGGATTTTTTTCAACAACCTTTATATCAACACAATTATCCTTAAAATAACTGTGCATATTAAATGCATTTCCTTTTTTATTCTTTCTGCCGTAATATGTAGGACACAGACTCAATCCTTCCACAAAAGAGAATCCCTTGTTCTGCAATGCCTTTTCAATGAGCTTCTGCATCATCGGAGCATGATATGCAGTTCCTCTTCCCACAAATGTTGCTCCCGCTCCCTGTGCCAATTTACATAAATCAAAGGGAACATCAATATTTCCGAACGGAGCTGTTGTTGCAAAATCTGCGGTAGGTGTTGTGGGTGAATACTGTCCTCCCGTCATGCCGTATATATTGTTGTTAAATACTATGGTAGTAATGTCTATGTTTCTTCTGGCAGCATGAATGAGATGATTTCCGCCTATTGCAGAGCTGTCACCGTCTCCCATAATAACTATGACATGAAGCTTGGGATTTGCCATTTTAATTCCGGTTGCAAAAGCAAGCGCACGTCCGTGTGTTGTGTGAAGAGTATTGAAATCCATGTATCCCGGTGCTCTTGAAGAACATCCGATACCTGAAACCACCACAACATCATCCTTATTTAATCCTAATTTATCAACAGCTCTGATTACAGTGTTCATCAGAGTTCCGTGACCGCAACCCGGACACCATATATGAGTCAGCTTTTCAACTCTGTAATATTTTTTAGTTATGTCGCTGCAATTCATTATTCTCTACCTCCTGTTACGGCATCAATAATTTCCTGCGGAGTAATTAATTCTCCGTTTACCTTATTAATTTTATTAACTTCACAGCTCTTGCACACAACTCTCTCAACCTCTAAGCTGTATTGACCCAGGTTCATTTCAGCAACATATATTTTGTCAACAGCCTCCGAAACACTTTTAATTTGTTTTTCAAGTAACGGCCAGATGGTTATAGGTCTGAATAATCCCACCTTAATACCCTTTGCACGCATTTCATCAACTGCGCTCTTTGCGGATCTCGATACGCCGCCGTAAGCAACAATCGCTATTTCTGCATCGTCCATTTTGTATTCTTCATAGTAAGTCATATCATCTATATTTTTTTCTATCTTATCAACTATTCTTTGTATCAGTCTGCCTGAAATATCATTATTATTAGTCGGGAATCCGTCCTCACCGTGAGTTAATCCGGTTACGTGGTATCGGTAACCCTCTCCGAAGGATGCCATTTCAGGTATCATGTCTTCATCCGGTTTGTACGCCTTATATTCTTCGGGACTGCATGTCGGTTTTTTTCTGTTTATTATTTCAATTTCAGATGGATCTCTGAACATTAATTTTTCTCTCATGTGCCCTACGGTTTCATCCAACAGCATTATGACCGGTGTTCTGTATTTTTCTGCTATATTAAATGCCTTTATAGTATATTCGTATGCTTCCTGCACTGAGTTCGGAGTTAATGCAACTGCCGGATGATCTCCGTGAGTTCCCCATTTAGCCTGCATTACATCACCCTGTGCCGGTGAAGTAGGCATACCTGTGGATGGGCCGCCTCTTTGTACATTTACAATTACGCACGGAATTTCAGTTATTGCCGCATAACCTAAATTTTCCTGCATCAATGAAAATCCGGGTCCGCTGGTTGCAGTCATTGATTTCATGCCTGTAAGTGACGCTCCGATAATTGCTGCTATGCTTGCTATTTCGTCTTCCATCTGTATAAACTTGCCATCCATCAAGGGCAGCTTCTGAGCGGATATCTCAGCTATTTCCGTGGAAGGTGTTATAGGGTAGCCTGCGTAAAATCTCATACCCGCAGCCAATGCTCCTTCAACACATGCTTCATTTCCCTGAATTAATTTATAAGTATTATTGCTCATTTTCATTTCCTCCTGCATTAATCCAAATAGCGTTATCTGGACATCTCAGCTCGCATTGACCGCAAAAAATACATTTTTCCGGATAAGCAATCACGCATTTATCATTTTCAATTATCAATGTCTTTGTAGGACAAAAGCCTACACATACGCCACAGCCCTTGCACCAATCAATGTTTTGCAGAAGCACTTTATTATCGTTCTTATTAGACATATAACATCCTCCTATTCCACTCCCTAACTTAATAATACCATAAAACATATTCTTTGCAAGAAATATTTCAGCAAAACAATAATTTGCAGGAAACAATTCATTATATGCAAAAATATCATGAGAAAACGTATTACTTTTGTAAAAATTATGTATAAAACAATAAAAATGCAGGACGCTTTTTTATTGCATCATGCATTTTTTTCTACAATGAAAATTTCGGGAGGACTGTTTAGTTTATTGATTAAGCGTATGTGCAGGACGTTGTATTCAGAATTATTCAAACAGGCTAAATACTCGGAAATTTTCGTATATTCATCTCCTGCATCGTGAGTGATATATGAAGCAATGTATATCCTTCCGTCCTTATTTAACAAAGGAAGCAGGCTGTTGATTGATTTAACCGTAGTTTCACCGCAGGTTTTTATTTTCTTATCGGACTGCGGGAGATATCCTAGGTTAAACACACATACGTCAAGCGAAGAAATATACTTGGTTATAAATTCATGAGATTCGTTAAAGAGACGGTAGTTTATGTAATCCAGATTCTTTTTCAATAAATCACTTGTACGCTCAATTGCATCGTCCTGTATATCAAATCCGGTAACGTGACCTGTCTTCCCCGCTAACTCACATAAAAACAATGTATCTGCTCCGTTGCCGCATGTGGCATCAACCATGCTTAAATTTTCTATGCCTGCGTAGCTCGTCTTGATTAAGCTATGAATAAACGAAACTATTTTTCCGTATTTATCATCAGTCAACTTCATTTCTCCTTTTTGAGAAAATTAATTTCATCATCAGTCAGATATGCCCACTCACCCGGCTTCAGTCCTGCAAGATTAATCTCCCCGAAGGATATTCTCTTTAAAGACAAGACGGTGTGATCCACTGCCTCCATCATTTTTCTGACCTGTCTGTTTTTACCTTCATATATGCTTATTTGTACGGTTGATTTATTATTTTTGGACTCAATCAGCTTCACCTTAGCCGGAGATGTGGTGTAATCCTCGATATGTACTCCGTCTCTCAGCCTTTGTAAGCTTTCTTCACTGATGCATCCTTTGACTTCCGCCACGTAAGTTTTATAAATGTGATACTTTGGGTGCATAAGCTTGTTGGCAAGCTCTCCGTCATTAGTCAGCAGCAAAAGTCCCGACGTATTGAAGTCAAGACGACCGATGGGATATATTCTTTCTTTCACATCAATTAAATCAAGGACTGTCTTTCTGCCGAACTGATCCCTGACGGTGGTTACACAGCCCGTGGGCTTGTTAAGCTTGATGTAGACCAAGCCATCATTTTCTTTGATTTTTTTACCGTCAAGAGTGATGATATCTCTGTCAGGATCTATTTTAGTTCCAAGCTCCGTTATTGTTATACCGTTCACCTGTACTTTACCGCTTAAAATCAATTCCTCTGCCTTGCGTCTTGAAGTAACACCGCAGCTTGCAATATATTTTTGTAATCTTTCCAAATTATACTCCTGATTAACTGTTTTTATCTATTATATCATATATTATATCATGTATTATATTATATATTTTTATTTACAGCAAATAAAAAAGCTCAGTAAGTTTAATTACTTACCAAGCTTCCTGTATGAATCAGCTCATCCCCCACATAAATCCTGTATATACCGCATGCATTTTGCCGTTGATTATTTATAATGTGAGGAAGAGTTATTTCACTTTCATATCTTACTTTTTCCTTTTCCTCATCCGTCAATATGTAGCTGAAGCTCTCATCAATAAATACCGGTGCTCCGTCATCCGTCCTGCCGGCAAATTGTCCCTTTTCCACTATCTGATAGCTTTTATACTTTTCGAATGCCCAGTCAAATAATTTGTAGCAGTCCTGGAACCAATTGTTATCATTCAGCACAACAGCAATGATTTCCGTTCCATCCTTTTGTGCGGATGCAACCAGACATCGACCTGCTGCTTTAGTGTAACCGATTTTAATTCCCGTTCCGTATTCGTATTCGTATACTACTTTATTTTTGTTATAAAGGAAGGTATTCAAGCTGTCTGCCTTGTATTTATCAGCAGAAGTGATTTCTCTGAACAAATCATTTTTCATTGCATGACTGCTGATTATCGCCAGATCATATGCTGTTGAATAATGATTGTCTGCGTTCAATCCGTGAGGATTTACAAAATTGCTGTTGTATGCTCCCAATTCCTTTGCTCTTTTGTTCATCATTCCGATGAATCCGTCCTCATCTTTTCTTCCTGCAAATTCTGCCAGCGTCTGTGCGGCATCGTTGCCTGAGCGAAGCATCGTACCATACAGCAAATCTCTGATTGATACCTTTTGCTTCGGTTTTAAATATATGCTGGAGCCCTCTATTCCCGCACAGGAAGGCGGCACCTCTATTTTTGCATCATAGTCCTCTATGCTTTCGATGGCTAGAATTGCTGTCATTATTTTTGTTGTGCTGGCTATGGGTAATTTCATGTCAGGATCTCTTGAGCCTATGATACGACCTGATTTAGCATCCACCACTATGTATGACTGAGCATAAATATCAGGGATTGCCTCTGCCCTGTAAATACAACTGCTGTATAACAGCAGGCACAGCAATACCAATAAAATTTTTAATTTTCTACAAATCACAGTCCCTTTTCTCCCTTACTTCCCTTATGAATGACATTATGTTCAATATTGAGGATGTAATATCACCTGCGGTCGTTTCATTATTGATATTTATTGTCCTCACATCCCTGTTGTTTGTTTCATAAATCAGAATTTGCGGATTAAGCTGTAAATTAACGTAGGCAGCTCCTGCAAAGGGTTTAAGATCAACACTCCTGAACTTTCTGTCAATATCACTTCCGCCTATTACAAAATTCATGTTGAGCTTGGAAATAGCAAGATAATTGGTGTTATCGTATGTAATCCTGCTGCTTATGAGCTTTTCATTTTCGGTCAGATTATTGATATTGTTCAATGTTGTTTTAATAATGTTTTCAATATCGTTACTCATGGTATCCCCTTTCTGGTGTATTTACAAGTAAGTATGCCCTGAAATCGGAAGAAATATGATAAATTTAAGCAGAAGATAAATACTGCAGCAAAATTTATATCATTATTAATGGTCTTCTGAGCACTTTATTGACTACAGTAAATTCAATTGCAAGGGATGATAAATTATCGAAGCATTCGGGATAAAAAAATATGTTGCTGATTATAAAAAGTCTCCTGATTTTAGCTAATTTTTTTAAATACGGAAAATATTTTTTTGATTTTATATCTTCATATCTCTTAGTGGACTTGCTTATAAAATCCAGATAATAAAATTTTTTGTCTAAGGTGTATAATCTTTTTAAAATGCTTAAGCTTACATGCAGCCTCAAAAAAGAGGAGGTTAAATTTATTTTGCACCCTATCCTCAGATTAAAATAAATAAATAGCAGTCCCCCGACTGTGATTAATAATATATATATTCCCATTTAAAAACAAAAGCAACGTCTTACGTTGCTTTTTCCTCCTCCGGTTCAATATTCAGGCTCGGAAGTTCATCAATGGAATTCAGACCGAAATGTCTTAAGAACTCATCGGTTGTTGCATACAATGTAGGTCTGCCGGGTTTATCAAGCTTTCCGACTTCCTTTATGAGCTGTTTGTCTAACAGACCCTTGACCACATTTGAGCATTTGACTCCACGGATTAATTCAATTTCAACCTTTGTTACCGGCTGCTTGTAAGCAATAATAGACAAGGTTTCCATCGCTGCTGTAGACAGGCTTTTGTTCACCGTAGTCTGTAAGAGCTCCTGAATATATGTGTAATTTTCTTTTTTTGTTGTTATTTGATATGAGTTGCCGAATTTTTGTATGATGAGACCACTATCCTTATTATTGACAGAATGCTCAATCATTTCATCAAATATAGCAGAAATATTTCTTTCCGGAATATCCAGAAGTTTAGAAATTTCACCGAGGCTTAAAGGCTCGCCCCATGCAAAAAGTAAACTCTCCAAAACACTTTTTATGTTCATTTTTGTCTCCTACGAAAGTATAATTATATCGCTGTATGTATCATCCTGAAAAATTCTGATGCCATGCTTGTTAGAAAGCTCCAGGACTGCCAGAAATGTCGTTATGACATATTCCCTGGTAATCTGTTCGACTTCCCTGAATGTGGCAAACAATGACACGCGACCACTGGTTTTAAGTCTTTTCAATAATGCATCGACACAATCCTTGACGCTGTAGCTCTCTCTGTACACCTTAAGCTTCTCATCGTCCACAACCTTCAGATTCTGATTTTTCAAAAGTGACATAAAAATATTGTACAACTCATAAATATTTAATTCATTCAATGAAAGCTGTTCAACCTTTACGTCCGAAGTTATTGCCAACTCTTCTCTAGGCTTGGAATAATAATAGCTGCTTTCATCCTCATATTTTTTAAGTGTATCCGAGGCTTCCTTAAACAATTTATATTCCAGAAGCTTATTTATAAGTTCAGTTCTTGGGTCTTCTTCCTTTCCCTTCTGAGGAAGCAGCATTTGCGATTTAATTTCAATCAGCGTTGAAGCCATCAGCACAAATTCGCTTGCAACATTCATGTTAAACTGCATCATCTGATTTAAATACTCCATATACTGATCGGTAATTTCCGATATGGGTATATCGTAAATATCAATTTCCTTTTTTTCAATCAAATGATACAACAAGTCGAAGGGACCCTGAAATACATTTAAGCTTACGGAATAATCCATCGTTTAACCTCAATTACTTAATATAATTTTTTAAAAAGCTCTGATGGAAAAATTTAAACAGACCTTCCTTTTCGACATTCTTTTCAGGATACAATTCATATTCACCAAGAAGCTGTCCGTCTTTGTACAACACTGCTTTT
>JAFACY010000113.1 GCA_023425285.1 Bacillota bacterium | reverse complement strand
GTGAAAGGACATGAAGGTTATTATATTGCCTCGGGACACGAAGGAGATGGCATAGCAATGGCACCTATAACCGGTAAGCTTATTTCTCAAATGATATGCAGAGAAAAAACTGCAATTGACATAAATGAACTTGCATTCGAGAGATTTAATTAATCTATTAAATCTCAGACTGCTGAAAGAACTTTTTCAACAGCCTGTCAAATAAAAAAGGAGGATATTATGAGTTTAGGAATGGCTATTTGGATTATTACTTTTGTAATGTGTGGTGCATTTATGTGGATATCTTTGAAATTTAAAGATCAAGCAGAGCTTAGCTTTTCAAACTATGCTATCGGTGGGAAGTCATTCCCGATGTACCTTATTTTCTTCACACAGTTTGCGACAATAATGGGTGTAGGCAACTTTGTAGGCCATGCCGGCAACGGATACAGTGTCGGTTTATCATGGATGGCATTTATTCTTGGAGAACAAGGGTCAAAAATTATATTTGCTTTATTCATAGCTGGCTTTGCAGGTAAATTTACTTACAACACATTTCCTGAATTGCTGGATGACCTAATCACCAAGGACAAGACGACCAGAGCAATGGCAGGTGTATTGGCATCATCAATTATGATTGCATGGGTTGGCGGACAGGGTAAAGCGTTAGGAAGTATATTCAGCGTTGTTACCGGAGTTGACCCGTTACCGATTATACTTTTATTCTCAGCAGTGTTCATTATTTATACTACATTAGGTGGTATATACTCGGTTGTATGGACTGATTTGCTGCAAGGTGTACTTGTATTGATATTCGGTACTATATTTTACATTTATGCATTTAAAGAAGTTAACTTTTCAGTCGGAGAAATAGGTATCAGATTAGAAGCATTAGGTAAAGCGGAAATGTGGGAATTTGGTATTTCTGATCCTATGAGAATAGTTAACATGGTAGTAACAGGTACCATAGGTATATTGGTTGCTCAGATTTATTGGCAAAGATGTTTTTCCGCAAATAATCCCAAGACAGCAAAGAACGGATTGCTTTACAGCGGTATTATAGCAATCCTTGCGGTTATGCTTACTGCATTTGTAGGGATGATTATTTACACTATCAATCAGGATTTGAAACCTGGTGATGCAATGGCATGGTTTATGATGAACAGAGTGCCCGTGGCAATTGCAGGTATGATATTTGCATTGGTTTTGGCAGCAGGTATGTCTTCCGCTGATTCAAATTTAAATTCTGCTTCAGTATTAATTACCAATGACTTAATCAAGCCTTTCAAGCCGGATGCGACAGATGCTCAATTGGTTAAGTATGCTAAATGGCTTACAGCAGTTATAGGAGTATTTGCGGCATTAGGCGCAATTTATGCAAGCTCAATTTTGGATTTGTTCTCAAAGGCATACTCCATGGCAGGAGCAGGCTTAGTACCTTTGCTCGTAATAGGTCTATTATGGAAAGAAAGTCCCGAAGCACATGAAGCAGGCAAGAAAAACAGCAAGGTTACTCCTTGGGGTGCAAGAGTCAGCATAGTTGCAGGTGCCGTATTAAGTCAGATAAACGCGCTTGGGGCAAACAAGGTTCTTATAGCGCTTGCTGTGGCATCTATATTGCTCGTGGTTGTTTCAATGGCAACTAAAAAGAAAAGTGAAGAAGTTGTATAAATTGTAAAAAATATGAAATGTTTAGGGTTTGCTGTTGTAATAACACGTTCCTTATGAGATAATAGAGCATAATATTAATCATTTAAAGAGGTGTAATTATGAGGCAAATCCTTGACTTGATGGAAATCGAAGTATTGAAAATTATAGAAGAAGAAAATAAACCTATAGGTACATGGGCTATTGAAAATATATTGAGAGAAAAAAATATTGAGGTCAGCACTGCGACTGTCGGGAGAATTTTATCCAAATTAGAAAGCAATGACTTTTTAGAAAAATATAAGAATGAAGGAAGAGTAATCACGACAGAAGGAAGGCTGGCATTAAAAAAAGCTGAAACAATCAATATTATTAATTATCATCAGGAAAAGTTAGATAAGATAATATCAACAGAGGTTTTAGAAAACTTTATTATGGTTATTCAGGCGAGAAAAGCCATTGAAAAGGAAACTACAAGGCTTGCAACCAGATATATATCTAAAGAGGATTTAGATAAGTTAAAAACAATTGTAGACAGGCAAAATGAAAGAGCCAAAAGTGGTGACAGTATAGCTGATGAAGATCTTGAGTTTCACAGGACAATAGCAAAAGCGTCCGGAAATTCAATCCTTGAGGCAATGTACAACATAATTGCCACATTCAAGCAGCAATCAAAACTTTTTGAAAATCTAAGAAGGCAGATTAATTCTCCATATACATCTTCCCATGAGAAAATTTATAATGCTATAAAAAACAACGATGAGAATGAAGCAGAGAGATTAATGGCTGAGCATATGGATAACCTTATGGAGGATGTATTGACGTATTGGCATAAGTACAGCAGCAGAGATAAATAATTCAATAAGGAAGTGTCTCAATGAGTAAAATAATATGCAGATGTGAGGAAATAACAGAAGAAGAAATTTTAAAAGCCATAGAGGACGGTGCAACCACTGTCGATGAGGTGAAAAAGTTTACCCGTGCGGGTATGGGTTTGTGTCAGGGCCGCACATGCAGAAAGACCGTAGAAAAAATTCTTGCAAAGGAATTAGGTATTAATATAGAAGACGTAAAAACTTCAAGCTTCAGGGCTCCGGTGAGACCGGTAAAAATGAAAGTTTTAAAGGAGGGCTAAATATGAATTGGGGACGTTTAATAACAGCAATGGTAACACCTTTTGATTCTGAACTGAATGTTGACTACAATCAGGCTGTTAAGTTGGCGAAAAAGCTTGTAGTTGAAAGAAGTTCGGCATTATTGCTAAATGGGACGACAGGGGAGTCGCCTACTTTAACCGGTGATGAGGTATATAAGCTTATATATGAAGTAAAGAATAATGTAGATGTACCTGTCATAGCAGGTGTGGGAACAAATAATACTAAGAAAACAATTGAAAATATTAAAAATATAGAGGATTTAAATGTAGACGGATTGCTGGTAATTACACCTTACTACAACAAACCAAATCAGGAATCACTATACGAGCATTTTAAAACAGTTGCACAAAGTACAGAACTTCCTGTCATAATTTACAATGTACCCGGAAGAACAGGCGTAAATATGAGTGTAAAAACATTATCAAAGCTTGCAGAAATAAAAAATATAGTTTCAATTAAAGAGGCAAGCGGGGATATGGCACAATTTATCAGGATGGTGAATGAAACTCCAAGTGATTTTTTAGTTTACAGCGGTGAGGATATATTGACGCTTCCGTCATTGGCAGTAGGCGGATACGGGATAATAAGCGTTGCATCAAATATATGCGGAAAAATCATGGGAGATATGATAGATGCATTTGAAAATAAGGATATGGAAAAGGCTGCGGAAATAAATCTGAAATTAACAAATTTATTCGATGCGCTTTTTGTTACCACAAATCCTATTCCGGTGAAATATGCCTTAAATGCAATGGGATTTAATGCGGGAGGTTACAGGCTCCCTCTGACAGAGCCCACTCCTGAGGTTAAAAGAATCGTGGATGAGAGCCTGACATTACTTCAATGAGGTGAATTATGACAAGGATAAAGGAACATCCCATACTGGGCAAGGATACAAGAGAGGAAATCGTTACAATAACCTTTGACGGCAAAGAAATTACAGCACTAAAAGGTGAAATGATTGCATCGGCGTTAATATCCAACGGTGTGCACAGCTTCAGATATACTGAAAAGCATAATAAACCCAGAGGCATATATTGCGGCATAGGAAGATGTACCGACTGTGTTATGATTGTCGACGGAATACCTAACGTGAGGACGTGCGTTACCGAGGTTAAAGACGGAATGAAGGTAGAAACTCAATATGGAAGAGGCGAGTGGAAATGAATAATTATGATGTTGTCATCATCGGTGCCGGTCCTGCCGGTCTTGCTGCATCCATAGAGGCTGCCGGAGCGGGAGCGAGGGTATTGCTGATTGATGAAAACAATAAGCCAGGAGGACAGCTTTTTAAGCAAATTCACAAATTCTTCGGTTCAAGAGAACATAAGGCAGGAACAAGAGGTATAAATATAGGAACAGAGCTTTTAAGTGATACGGAAAAATTAAATATAGAAGTAATGCTGAATACCGAGGTTTGCGGACTGACACCGGATAAAAAAATCTGGATAATAGAAAACAGAGAGATTTCAAGGGAGATAACAGCGGATAAAATTATAGTTGCTACAGGAGCTTATGAAAATTCAGTTCAATTTGACGGCTGGGAGCTTCCGGGAGTAATGGGTGCAGGTGCGGCGCAAACAATGATAAATTTAAACAGAGTACTGCCCGGACATAAAGTATTGATGCTCGGTTCGGGTAACGTCGGTGTAATAGTGTCATATCAGTTGATGCAGGCAGGAGCAGAAGTGGTGGCAATAGTTGAAGCCGCTCCCACACTTGGAGGATACGGAGTTCATACGGCAAAGGTTGCGAGGGCAGGGGTTCCGTTTTATACAAGTCATACTATAAAGAGAGCATATGGAGATAACAGAGTAGAACGTGTTGGAATAGTTCAGTTAGACAGCAATTGGAAAGAAGTCGAGGGAAGCGAGAAAATATTTGACGCAGACACAATATGCCTTGCGGTAGGATTAACTCCGATGGTAGAGCTTATATGGCTGGCAGGCTGTAAATTTACGTTTATCGGAAGTATGGGCGGATATGTGCCCGTTCACGACAGGTATATGAGAACAACAGTTGACGGTATATACGTTGCAGGTGATGTGGCAGGTATAGAAGAAGCAAGCACAGCCATGGAAGAAGGACGTCTGGCAGGAATAAGCGTCGCGTATGATTTAAATTTAATTGATGATTCTCAGGCGGAAAAAAGAACAGAAGAGATATGGAGCAAGCTTGACTCATTGAGGTGCGGACAATTCGGAGAAAAGCGTAAAACCGCAAAAGACAGGATACTGAAAGAAGGAGAGGGGATAATTCTATGTCGTGCTTAAAGAAATATGGTGCTCCTTCAATCGAAGAACTGAGAGCTTCACCCGGTTTTCCAACAAAAGAAGATTATAAAAAAGGGAATATAGCCGTAATAGAGTGTATTGAGCAAATTCCTTGCAACCCTTGTGAAACATCGTGCCCGAGAGGTGCAATAAATGTAGGAAACCCCATAACCAATCTTCCGACAATTGATTTAAGTAAATGTACCGGATGCGGAATATGCGTCGTTAAGTGCCCTGGTATAGCTATACATTTGATGAACATAAATTATAGCGGGAATAGTGCAATGATTACAATACCTTATGAATATCTTCCGTTGCCGGAAACAAATGATACTGTTGTTCTGGTTGACAGAATGGGTAAGGAAGTTTGTGAGGGAAAGGTTGAGAAAATCTTAAGCTCAAAGGCATATGATTTAACCAAACTTATAAAAATTTCATTTAATAAAAAATATTATGAAGATGTAATTTCCATAAAAAGAATCTAGAAAAATTAAATTTCTTATTGACATAAAAAGTCATCAAGCTTATAATAGAAAAAATTAAATATTTTCGTGGGTATATTACAGAGGTTGCGATGATCAAGAGTAGGGCAGTGCCTGAAAGGGTGATTCGCCGAAGGGATTTTTCCCTGGGCTTACATTTAATAGATGTAATACTGTTTTTATAGGATGCTTCCCAATCCTATAAAAGAGAGCTGTAATGTGCTGGGCAGAAGGTTCGGTGTTTTTTGCAAGCGTCTGAGAGCCCTTTTGCTCTTATGTCGCTTTTTTTTATGGTTATGGCCTTACTCACTTGATTAGGTGACAGCGTACTTCAAACAGTTGGCGGGCAATTTAAAGAAGCGGCATGAAAATTATTTTAATTAAATAATTTTTAAAGGAGAAAAAGAAATGAAGGATTTAGTAAATGGCTGTGGAGTAGCTTTAGTAACACCATTTGTAAATGGAGAGGTTGATTATGAAACTTTGGGTAAATTGGTAGACATGCATGTTGAGTTATCCGGTTCAATTATAGCAGCAGGCACAACTGCAGAAACTCCCACATTGACAGATGATGAGTATCACGAGGTTGTAAGATTTGTGATCGACAGAACGGCAAAAAGAGTACCTGTTATAGTCGGTGCAGGAAGCAACTGTACGGCCGAGGCTGTTAAAAAGGCAAAATTTTGTGAGGAAGCAGGAGCTGACGGATTATTGCTGGTGACTCCGTATTACAACAAAACAACACAAAGAGGGTTGGTAAATCACTACAGAATAATTGCAGAAAGCACATCACTGCCTATAATAGTGTACAGTGTACCCGGAAGAACAGGTATGAACATTGAGCCTAAGACAGTGTTGGAATTGTCTGAAATTGAAAATATAGCAGGTATCAAGGAAGCCAGCGGCAACATCAGTCAGGTAGCCGAAATACTGAGAATATGCCCAAAGGATTTTCTGGTTTATTCGGGAAATGATGATATGATTGTTCCTTTGATGTCGCTGGGAGGACACGGAGTTATTTCTGTTGTCGCAAATATACTGCCTGCTGAAACAAAAAAAATAGCGGATGATTATAATTCGGGAAATATAAATGACGCCAGAGATGCTCAACTGAGCATGAACGGATTAATCAACGCATTGTTTATAGAAACAAATCCCATACCGGTAAAAGAGGCAATGAAAATCATGAAATTATGCAGCTCCGAGGTAAGAGCACCATTATATCCTATGTCGGATGAAAACAAAAATAAATTGATTAACGAAATGAGAATGTACGGCATAAATTGCTAGATGACGGGAGGACATAAATATGATAAATGTTGCTTTATGCGGTTACGGAGCTATGGGGAAGGTAGTGGAGCAGGAAATAAGGACATATGATAACATCAGGCTTGCGGGAATTCTTCTGCCTAAGGATGGAAGGTTTTGTGATAATCTGAAGGATATTGATATAATTATAGATTTTTCAAATCCGGCTAATCTTGATTTTCTGTTAAATTATGCTAAAGAAAGAAATGCAGCATTGTTGATTTGTACCACGGGCTTCAATGATGAGCAAAAAAATAAAATTGCAGAAGCGGGTAAGTATATACCGGTACTGCTTTCATCAAACACATCAACGGGAATAAATATTGTAAGAAAGATGTTGAAATTAATAAGCAGCGACTTAAATAATTTTGAAATAGATATAGTGGAGAGACATCATAATAAAAAGGTGGATGCACCGAGCGGTACGGCCAAGACACTGGCAGAAGATATAAAACAGGAGACGGGCAGAGAAAAAATTGAGATGCATTCCCTGAGGGCAGGAACTATACCGGGAGAACACACCGTTATATTTTCGGGAATTGACGAAATTATTGAAATAAAACACACTGCTTTTTCTAAAAAAATATTTGCCAGAGGAGCAATTGATATAGCATTGAAGTTAGTGAATCAAAAAGCAGGTTTTTATACAACTGAAGAACTTTTTGACATGGATGGCAGAAAAACCGATAAAATAGTAAATATAGCGTAAAACAAGGAGGAATTATGTTTTTACAAGATCCATATGAAATAGCGAAATTTATAAAGGATACAAAAAAATCAACACCTGTAAAGCTCTATGTATCAGGCAGGCTGAACAATACTGAAGGCTGCAATATGAAAGTGTTCCAATCGGGTGATATGGCAATACTCATAGGTGAATATTCGGACGCACAAAGAGTTTTATCTGAAAATCCTCAGATAGAGTGTTACCACCTGGAGTATGACAGGAGAAATTCTGCCATACCTCTGTTAGATACTAATGAAATAAATGCCCGTATAGAGCCGGGAGCCGTTATCAGAGATATGTGCTCCATAGGTAAAGATGCCGTAATAATGATGGGTGCCGTAATAAACATAGGGGCTGTCATAGGTGAAAAAACCATGGTTGACATGAATGCTGTTGTCGGTGCAAGAGGGACAATAGGCAATAACGT
>JAFACY010000082.1 GCA_023425285.1 Bacillota bacterium | reverse complement strand
GTATTACAGGTATGACAGGACATCAGGAAAATCCCGGTTCAGGCTATACGCTGCAAGGAGAAAAAACAGAAGAGCTGAACATAGAAGCGGTAGTCAGAGCACTCGGCTTCAAAAATGTGGTGGTTATCAATCCCAACGATTTATCGGCCGTAAAATATTCCATAGACTGGGCTCTGAGCTTAGATGAACCGTCAGTGATAATAACGAGATGGCCGTGTGTATTAAAGAAATTCACACCGGAAGACAAGGAAGAGTTTAAAAATTTGTTTACAGACAAATACGAAGTGAACAAGGAAAAATGTATAGGCTGTAAGGCATGTATCAGAACAGGATGCCCTGCCATATCCTTTGATAAGGAAGCAAAGAAATCTACGATAGATTACAACGCATGCGTGGGATGCTCCGTATGCTCGCAGGTATGCCCTGTAAAAGCAATAGGAAAGGTGGAAGCATAATGACAAAGAGTATATTATTAGTGGGAGTGGGCGGACAAGGAACAATACTGGCAAGCAAGCTTTTGACAACAGGATTGATGGAAGCCGGATACGATGTAAAAATGAGCGAGATACACGGCATGAGCCAAAGAGGAGGCTCTGTATCATCCCAGGTAAGGTACGGAGAAAAAGTGGAATCACCTGTAATACAACTTGGAAGTGCGGACATATTAGTGTCATTTGAAAAAATGGAAGCATTGAGATATCTGAATTATATCAAGACAGACGGAAGAGTTGTGGTGAATGATTTTGAAATAAATTCAATGCCAATACTGTCGGGGAAAGCAGAATATCCAAAGAATGCAATAGAGATACTCAGGGAAAAAGCAAACACCACAGTGATAGATGCAGCGGCAGAGGCAGAAAAATTAGGAAACCAAAAGGTAATGAACATCATACTTCTTGGTACCATAATAAAGGCAATGAAGCTTGAGGAAATTGACTGGGAAAAAATATTAAGGGACAACATAAAGGAAAACCTGGTTGACGTAAACATCAAGGCGTTAAACGTAGGGATGAATTTAGTATAGAGGAGTTTTTATGAAAAAAGGAGATTATATATGGGGGCTTGCGCTGCTTGCCTGGATTGTGATGCTGGCAGTTCCGGTATCAAGAGAGGCATTTATGGCATTTACTGGTGCGCACCCCTATGCAGGCGGATTCATTAAATTTATTATTTTGGCAACAATGGGAGATTTGCTGGGTATACGACTTATCAGAGGAAATTACTTTATACCTAACGGAGTTGTACTGAAAGCAGTGGTATGGGGAGTTATAGGTATGATGTCAACTCTGATGTTCACGTTGTACATGGGAGGAGCAAGTACCGCACAAAATGCAGGCTTGCTTCCGTTTGCGGGAACAGCCGTTGCTCAGGCGTTTTTTGGCAGTGCGGTTATGAATCTGACATTCGGACCGATGATGATGTTTTTCCACAGAATTATGGATCTATGGATTGATTCATCATACGAAAAAAACGGTAAGGCTACACTCAGCAAGCTGGTTGATAAAATAGACTGGCATTCTCTTGTGGAATTCAGCTGGGCCAAGACGTGTCTGTTCTTCTGGATACCGGCACACACCATAGTATTTATGCTGCCTCCGCAGTACAGAGTATTGGTATCGGCATTTTTGTCCATTGCTCTCGGATTGCTGCTGGCATTTGCCAAAAAAGGCAAGACTACAAAGACCTCTTAGTCCGTATGTAACACTTCATTATTACAAGAATAAGATAATTATTATTGATAAGAGGAAGTGATATTATGGCTATAAAAATATTTATAGATCAGGGACACAACCCCACGGGATTTCACAACACCGGTGCAAGGGGACACGGTTTGATAGAGGAGGATATTACGTATCAGGTAGGGCAATATCTGGCAGGCATGCTTGCTAATGATCCGAGATTTGAAGTTATGCTCTCGAGACCTACACCGACAACCGTATTGGGTACGAACAGCTCCACAAGTCTGGCTGAGAGGGTGCGCATGGCAAATGCATGGCCTGCGGATTATTTTATAAGCATACATGCAAATGCAAATGTAAATCCAAATATCAGCGGTGCGGAAATGTATATTTACAGCTACAATACTCAGGCTGACTGGCTTGCTCAGCACATAATGAACGGATTGGTGGATTTTACGGACCTTACCGATAACGGCATAAGACTGAATCCAACATTGTATGTGCTCAGAAATACCAACATGCCTGCAGTACTTGTAGAAATGGGATACCTTACAAATCCTCACGATGCGGCAATCATAAGAGATCAGCAATGGAATATTGCATACGGTATTTACAGGGGGATATTAAATTACTTCGGCTTCATGCCTTTATAGGATTTTGTATTTCTGCTTGCAATATCTCTTAAGTATGTTATAATAAAAAAACAAATTATTGCATATTTAATTAAAGAGGTAGTTATGGCTAATTTATGGAGTGGAAGATTCGAAAAGGGTATGGATAAAATTGTTGAAGAGTTCAACGCTTCAATTTTTTTTGATAAAAGATTGTACGAATGCGATGTGGAAGGAAGCATAGCACACGTAACAATGCTCTGCGAGCAAGGTGTTGTTACAGAGGATGAAAAAAATAAAATAATTGCGGAATTAAAAAATATAAAAGAGGAAATCGGAAGAGACGAAATAGAATTCAGCGTCCATGATGAGGACATACACATGGCTGTTGAGGGAATATTAATCCAGCGCCTCGGTGATACGGGTAAAAAGCTTCACACCGCAAGAAGCAGAAACGACCAGGTGGCTGTCGATACGAGGCTGTATGTAAAAAGAGAAATAAAAAGTATATTGGACGTATTGAATTATCTGGAGAATGTACTTCTGGAAAAATCGGAAAAATATTATGATACCATAATGGTGGGCTTCACACACATGCAGCATGCACAGCCTGTAACTGTGGGCTTTCATCTGATGGCATACTTCCAGATGTTTAAAAGAGATATGGAAAGGTTCATGCAGTGCTATGAAAGGACGGATTATAATCCCTTAGGCTC
>JAFACY010000022.1 GCA_023425285.1 Bacillota bacterium | reverse complement strand
CGTGGTAACAATGATAAGGAATGGGCAGAAGATCTGCCTGAAAGTATTACCGTCACAATTGAAGGTGTGAGATTTTTCATTGTTCATAACAAAAAAGATATACCAAAATACTTAACAGATATTGACGTGGTGGTCTATGGTCATTCCCACAAATACTCTGCAGAAATTATTAACGGAGTACTGTTTCTCAATCCCGGCAGCTGTGGTAAACGACGTTTTAATCTGGAGCTTACAATGTGCCGTATGACCGTGGATGCAGGGCACTACCGGTATGAAAAGGTGGTTTTATGAGTAAAAGTTTCTTGACTTATAAATAAAATAAGTATATCATTAAGACGTAGATTTAGAACAGGAGAAATTTTATGTCTGAGAGTGTATCTAACCAATAGATTAACTTAATATGGATTAAGCATTAAGGATGTATATCCTTTGATTTTCATGCTTGATTCCATTATCTATGGAAGATACACATGGCAAATTACTTTACAATATTGTTAAAATAACTATTGTTATTTTTAATAAATATGGAACTTTGCAGCCGTGGTTTATCCGCGGCTTTTTTGTTTTTAGAAATATACTAAATCTACTGTATTATTTGTAGATTCCATAGATCTGAGCATTTATTAGAATTAAGAAAGGAATATCAAAATGAATAATGTAGCTATGGAAAAATTACAATATAATGAATTAAAAGAGCATGTTAAAAGCTACTGTACGAGTAATTTAGGTAAAATTATGATGGATAAATTACATCCTTCATCTCATATGGAAACCGTTAAAAAAAGACTGAATGAAACGACAGAAGGGAAAATACTGCTGGAAAGCAGTGTAGTACCATTGCAGGGAATTGTGCACATAGATAATATCATTTCAAAATTAGAAAAAGGGATGATATTAAACGGTGAAGCACTCAGCAACGTTTCAAGCTTTTTAAGAGGATGCAGAAAGCTTAAGGCATATATGGAGGATATGAAATTCTATGCTCCTGTTTTAGCCGGATACTCAAAGTCGATAGAGGTGTTGGAGCATATTGAAGAAGAGATAAATACTTCAATAGTTAATGATAAAGTGAGTCCTGATGCATCGAAGGAATTAAAAAGAATTACAAGATTAATAGAAAATCTTGGAATAAAAATAGAAAATAAATTAAACGAGTTTCTGAGATCATCAATAAATAAAAACTATATACAGGATTTCTTCATTACAAAAAGAAAAGAAAAATTTACGATACCGATTAAATCTTCTTATAAAAATCAGGTAGCGGGTACAGTAATAGAAATTTCCGGAGGAGGAGCAACGGTTTTCATAGAGCCTGCAACTGTGAGTAAATTTTCTTCTGAGCTTGAGCAGCTGATTGCAGAAAAGGAAAATGAAGAATATCAGATATTATCATTTTTAACCGGTTTAATTAATGATTGTATCAGAGAACTGAAGCAAAATGCAGAAGTTGTGGGGATTTATGATATGATTTTTGCGAAATCCAAATTCAGCAGAGAAATAAACGGTATTTCACCTGATGTAAATAATTATGGATATATAAATATAATAAATGGCAGACATCCCATGCTGAAGAATAAGGTTGTACCATTGAATTTTACTATAGGAAAGGATTACAGGACATTGGTTATTACAGGTCCGAATGCAGGAGGAAAGACCGTTGTATTAAAAACAGTGGGACTATTAACCCTGGCAGTACAATCCGGATTTCATATACCATGTGAAGCAGGAAGTGAATTTTCTGTTTTTGAAAATATATTTGCAGATATAGGAGATGACCAGAGTATAGAAAATGCTTTGAGTACATTTTCATCTCATGTAAAAAATATAGCCCAGATTATTCAGGACACCAACAAATCCACTCTTTTGCTGTTTGATGAAATAGGAAGCGGAACAGAGCCCAACGAGGGTGCGGCATTGGCAATTTCAGTCTTGGAGGAAGTTTATCACAAGGGTGCAATTACGGTATCTACGACCCATTATGGTGAAATCAAGGATTATTCCTTAAATCATCCTGATTTTGAAAACGCAGCCATGCTATTTAACAGTGAAACCTTAGAGCCGCTGTTTAAACTCCTGATAGGTGAGTCCGGTAACAGCAATGCTTTTTGGATAGCTGAAAAAATGGGAATAAATAAATCGGTAGTACAGCGTGCCAGAGAATATATTTCCAATAAAAAATATAATTTTAATATGATAATTAAAAACAAAGTTAACCAAATGAAAAATGAGGAAATAAATACGGATGAAGAAGTCATTAACTTTGATATAGGAGACAGGGTTTATTTAACAGAGTACAAGGAATCGGGCATTGTTTACAAGCCAAAGGATAAGTTTAATAATGTAACTGTTTTCTATAAAGGTGAATTTAAAGAAATCAATGCTAAACAATTAAAATTAGAAAATAAAGCCGGAGACTTGTATCCGGTGGGATACGATTTGAATACTTTGTTTGTTGACTATTCAGAGCTTAAATTAGAAAGAGATATAAACAGGGGATCAAAGAAAGCATTGAAGAAAATAAATAAAGAAATAAAAATCAGAAGAAATGATATTGAAGATAAAATTCATTAAAAAAGAATTTTTATTCTTATCATAGATAATACAAAATGATTGATATAGAGTTGAGCCAATAGTAGTTTGGAGACTAAAATCAGGTTATAAGCCTACGATTTTAGTCTCTTTTTTATTTTGCTGTAGAAATATATTGACATTACATAAATTGTAATGTTATATTAAATGTAACGTTGATAGTGGAGGAAATGATGGATAAGAAAAATTATATAGTACTTAAAACTGATAAAGACCTGAAAATACTGATGTCCCCTGTGAGGCAAAAATTAATCAGAGTGATGAGAAATGAGGGAAAACCGGTAACCGCTAAATTTGTAGCTGATAAACTGGAGATTTCACCTTCATCTGCGCAGCATCACATAAAAAAGTTAGAGCAAGTGGGAATTATTGAATTTGACCATAATGAAATTATAAATGGTATAACTGCAAGGTATCTTAGAGTAACAGAAAAGACTGTAAGCATAGGTCAAGATATAAATGATGATTTAACAGCAGAGCGCGATATATTGGC
>JAFACY010000207.1 GCA_023425285.1 Bacillota bacterium | reverse complement strand
TGTTGAGTCGTAACTTCAATTATATCAGAAATTATGGGGGTCATTGTTTTTTGTTTTATGAAAACTCTGTAACCCTTGATAATATAGGATTTAAATAAGAAAATCGGAGTGTCTTATTGACACTACCTGAAGATTAAAGGGGGTATAGGAAATGAAAAAAATATTGATATTGATGACTGCTTTATTTTTATTTCTTGTTGGATGCGGTAAATTGGCAGAAGATGATAAAATTAATTTTTCATTTGACGAAAATGGGAATTATACAGGCTTTTCTGATTTACCATCAAACTATACAGTTGAAGATGCAAAGTCTGATGGATATTTTACCTCTATGGGTGTAGAAATAGTTGCAAACAAAGGGCTTTGGGATAGATTTGCAGAAAAATCCCATAATAATAATGATGCAAGCATCAGAATGGTTAAATTTTATGAAGAAAGTGACGGCAGTCCGTATTTTAAGGATTTATTTTACAGGGATGAATATTATTATTTATTTGATTCCAGCGCGGAAAGCCATGAGAAGCAGCCATACCGATATCTGCTGACATTAGAGGGTCAATTCGGAAGTCCATTAAAAGACTCGGGTGTTATTGTTTTGACGAATGACAATACCCTGACTTTTGATATGGTAATGCAATCAGCGCTTTCAAGTGATATAAATTATAAAAAAACTATCCCGTCATACAAACTGGTTATGTTTAAATAATCAGTTTATTCGACAACATAATAATAGTAATACGTATATAGGAACGTTGAGGTGGAGAGCTTTGGCGTTTTTTATTTAAAATATTTTAAGGTTGACACAATGACTACTATGCGGTACAATATAGCTAACTATTATGCGGTGCAAGGTAGGTAGAGAACATGGTGGATAAATCTCAGTTATTACGAGGTACACTGGAAGGATGTATAGTTAAAATAATAGGTGATGCAGAAACGTATGGGTATGAAATCATATCACGTTTGCAGGAATACGGGTTTGATGATGTGAGAGAGGGAACTACATATCCTATTTTAGTCAGACTTGAGAGAAAGAAAATAATTACGTCTAAATATAAGGAATCTCCTCTTGGTCCGAAAAGGAAGTATTATTTTTTAACTGAAACGGGCAGAGAATTTCTAAAAGAATTTCAATCGGCGTGGGATGACGTAAAAAAATCCGTTGATATGGTAATGAAAGGAGAATAAATATGTTTATGAATGAAATGATTTTACTTAAAAGAGAAAATGAGGCACAAATAAAAACATTGAGAGACGATGATGTTCAGACAATAAAGGATATAATGAAGAGCATGAGCATATTTAAGGTTAATTCATATGATGCACAGGTAATAAAGAGGGATTTGATTGGGATGACACAGGAATTTGAATTGATGGATAAAACCTTACACGATGCAATCGGCAGTGATGTGAAGGAATTTACCAATGAAATTATAAAAAACAGTGGCGGACCGTGCATATATGAAATTATTTTAGGGTTTTTGTTAAAGCTGTCAGGATACTTTTTTTGTTGGTTTTTAATTACATCCATCGGAGCATATGGCGGAAATTTAGGATGGAAGACTGATCCGATTATATTTTTATTCTACTTCACATTTGTAATACTCAGTTTTATAACAGAGGGAATTATAGAGCCTGTTTTCAGTATGGAAAAAGGCTTCAAGAAAACATTAGGTTCAATAGTCACTATATCCTTATTTTTAGTCATAGTAATCATATACTATTATTTATATGACAATCATAACGCAAGAGAATATAACGTAGGTTATATAGTAATTACATCAGGAGTTTCATACCTTATATTAAAATATTTAAACTCCAAAAACATACACAAATTATCAAGCAATAAAAAGAATTTTATACAGGATCTGAATTGAATACAATGGGAACAATTTTACAGAAAAAAACGTATGTTTTTAAATGACAGGGTAATTTATATGATTAACAATGTATATTAAATCATAAAATAATCTTTGTTATTTAGAGACTTTGTGATATAATAAATTGGTTTTTATGAGATTGCTAAGGCTACGGAGGCTTTATGAACAACAACTACAGAACACAGACAATTGAAACACTTAAAAAAATATTCAGGGATAAATCCTATTCAAATATAGTTATAAACAATGATATGAAAAATGTTGAGCATAGCTTTCTTTCGTTGTACCGTAAATCTGTTCTGGGAGTTATCGAAAATTTAATATATATTGACTGGATTATCAATGAGGTGTCCGTTACAAAGACGAAGAAAATGGAAATTGATGTATTGACTGTGCTGAGACTGGCTGTATATCAGATATTCTTTCTGGATAAATCCCATGAAAACATAGTTGTGAATGAAAGTGTCCAATACATTAAGGACAAGGGCAATGTGAGAGGCTCTAAATTTGTTAATGCAATACTCAGAAACATACTGCGAAGCAAGGATGCTCTTACTGCAAAAATAAATGAATTGCCGGAGGTTGAATACTTAAGCGTTAAATATTCATATCCCAGGGAATTAGTCGTGAAATGGAAAAAGCAGTTTGGCAGTGATGTGGAGAATGTATTGATAGCAAATAATACTGAGGCACCGCTGGAAATACGGGTTAACACTCTGAAAATTCAGAGGGATGAATTGATTAAGCTCCTTGAAGAAAAGGGCATGAGGGTGTATAAATGCAAATATGCCGATAAAGGCTTAGTGATTGAAAATCCTTTTGAAATAGATAAAATAAAAGAATACAAAGACGGGCTTTTTTCAATCCAGAGCGAAAGCTCGATGCTTTCAGGTCAGATATTAAATCCAAAGGAGAATTCCCTTGTAATAGACATGTGTGCTGCTCCCGGAGGAAAGACACTTAATGCTGCGGAAATAATGAATAATACAGGAAAAATAATTTCAAGGGACATATATCCGGGCAAGCTCAGGCTAATTGAAAATGAGTTGAAAAGATTGGGTATACAAAACGTCAAGGTTGAAGAATACGATGCAACGAAGCTGGATGAATCGTTGATTGAAAAAGCGGACTATGTCATAGCAGATGTTCCGTGTACAGGTCTCGGCATAATCAGACGTAAGCCTGAAATAAAGTACAGCAAGACGGATAAGGAATTGAATGATATAAGAGAAATCCAATATAAAATACTTGAAAATGCTTCAAAATATATTAAAGCATCGGGTGAGCTGGTATATTCTACCTGCACCACAAATCCGGAAGAAAATTTCGAACTTATTAACAGGTTCCTTAAAAACAATAAGGGTTATACCCTGACAGATATATCCGAAAACATCCATGGAAACTTTGCATCGGCAAAGAACGGATATGTTGAAATATATCCGCATCTACACGGAATGGACGGCTTTTTTATTGCGAAAATAAAAAAGATATGATATAATTGAAAAAAATATAGAAGGTACAGAATGAAAAAAATTGATGATTTAAGCTTAATTGAGATTGAGGAAATTCTTTCTGAAATGGGCGAGCAGAAATTCAAGGCAAAGCAGATATTTGACTGGGTACATAACAAATGCGTCGATGATTATGACGGTATGTCCAATGTATCCAAAAAAACGAAGGAAGAATTAAGTAAGATATTGGAATTTACACGGGCTTCTATCGAATTAAAGCTTGAATCCAAGCTTGATGAAACAAAAAAGTACGTCATCAGATTTGAGGATGGAAATGTTGTAGAAAGTGTATTTTTAAAATATAAATTCGGCAATACTGCATGTATCTCATCTGAGGTGGGATGCAAAATGGGTTGTCTTTTTTGTGCGTCAACTAAAAACGGTTATTTAAGAGGTTTAACGGCAGCAGAAATGCTGAAGCAGATATATCTGATACAAAAGGATACGGGAGAAAAAATATCAAATGTCGTGATTATGGGCTCGGGAGAGCCGCTTAATAATTACGACAATGTGGTTAAGTTTTTAAGGCTGATAAATGACGAAAGAGGACAGAATATTTCCATGAGAAAAATTACTGTTTCCACATGTGGCATCGTGCCTGACATCTACAGGCTTGCCGATGAAGACCTGCCAATCACGCTGGCGATTTCTCTACATGCTCCAACACAGGAAAAAAGAGAGCAGATACTTCCGGTTTCGAAGAAATATAAGCTTCCCGAGTTAATGAAGGCATGCGATTATTATCTTGAAAAAACAGGAAGACGGCTGACTTTTGAGTACATCATGATAAAGGGCTTTAACGACAGCACTTCGGATGCAGAGCTTTTAGCAAGACTGTTGAACAGAAAATTAGCAAATGTGAATTTAATTCCTTGCAATTATGTCAAGGAATCAAATATAAAGCCGTCAGATAATCTTGATATCGAGAAATTTAAGAGAGTTCTAGTCGATAAGGGAATAAACGCAACCGTAAGAAGAGAACTTGGAAGTGATATCAATGCTGCATGCGGTCAATTAAGAAACAACTTTTTGGATGTATAGAGGTGCTATATGAGGGTTTATTTCGAAACAAACAAAGGATTAATGCGAGAAAACAATGAAGACAATTTAATAGTTGAAGAAACTGAGAGATATAATCTTTATGCGGTTGCCGACGGCATGGGAGGACATAAGGCCGGAGAGGTTGCAAGCTCTATAGCCATCGACATTATCCGTGACTGCTTTGTAAAAAGCTATGAGTCCGAGGATTTTAAGGCTCCGACTTTTATCATTGAAAGCATAAACAAGGCAAATGATAAAATAAGAAGGGAATCGCTGGACAAGGAAGAATATGCAGGAATGGGAACAACCATAACAATGGCAGTTGTCGATCATTCCATAAAGACTGCTTATATAGGCAATGTGGGAGACAGCAGAGCTTATATAATAAAAAATGATGAAATAAAACAGATAACAGAAGACCACACATATGTACATGAGCTGCTGAAAGACGGAAGAATCACTACCGAAGAAGCAAAGATACACCCCAAAAGAAATGTTATAACAAGGGCTGTTGGCAGTGAAGATTTTGTACATGCTGATATATTTGAAATAGAAGTTGAAAATGACATAATGCTTTTATGTACCGACGGACTTACCACGCATTTATCGGATGATAAAATTAAGGAAACAATCAAGGAATACGGAAGTTCGGAAAGCGTACAAAGATTAATAAAATTAGCCAATGATAACGGCGGTACTGACAATATTACCATAATTATCGTTGATAATACCATTAGAGGTGAAGCTTATGATAGGTAGAATATTAGGAAACAGATATGAAATAATAGAAAAAATAGGCGGCGGAGGCATGTCATATGTCTACAAGGCTAAATGCAGGGTATTAAACCGCTTCGTTGCGATTAAAATATTGAGGGACGAATTGACCTCCGATCCTGATTTTGTAAATAAATTCAAGCAGGAATCTTTATCCGCAGCAAGCCTGACACATCCTAACATAGTTAATATATATGATACGGGAATAGAGGATGATATATATTATATAGTTATGGAATATGTCAAGGGCGAAACCTTAAAGAAATATATAAACAGAAAAGGCAGATTGAGCGAGCAGGAAGCCGTTAAAATTTCAAGACAAATGGCAGAAGCCTTAAAGCATGCGCATTCAAACAACATTGTCCATCGTGATATAAAGCCTCATAACATACTGATTACAGAGGACGGTATCGCAAAGGTAACTGATTTCGGTATTGCAAGAGCTGCTACAAGCTCTACCATAAACAACACCTCCAATGTAATCGGTTCTGTTCATTATTTTTCACCTGAACAGGCAAGAGGCGGATATGTGGATGATAAATCTGATATATATTCCTTGGGAATTGTTATGTATGAAATGGTTACGGGAGTTGTGCCTTTCGATGCAGACAATCATATTTCCGTAGCTATGAAGCAGATACAGGAAAAGCCCGTTCTACCTACAAATAAGGTTAAAAATGTAAATATATCAAAGGCTTATGAAGATATAATCATGAAATGCCTTGAAAAGCATCAGAGCTTCAGATATCAGAACATAGATGAACTGATCAAGAGTCTTGATTCATTGAATGGCTCCGGTCCGTTCATCAGTGCAGAGAATGATGAAATCATAGATTCACCTACAATGGTTTTACCCGTAATAAATGATGACATCAAGAATGATGGTGTTATAAATATAGATTTGATTGACGAAAATTCAGATAATGCGTTTAAAAGCTTTTTCGGAGAAGATACGGAAGAAGAAATGAAGCATAAGAAGAATAATAAAGAAAACGAAAAAATAAATGATGCAGAAAGAAACAAAAATTTAAAAATAACCGTTGCAGCTGTATTGAGTGCATTGGCAATAGCTGTGATAGGCGGTATCATCGCGTTTAAGGCTATAATGTATGTGCCAGAGGTACCGGTTCCCGATTTGAAAAACAGAACAGAAGAAGAGGCGCAGGACATTATTGAAGATTTAGGTCTTGTCTTTAAGGTTGCAAATCGTGAATACAGTAAAGAATTTGCAGAAGGAAGGATAATTGAGCAAAGTGTTGATGAGGGTATGAAGCTCAAGGAGGGTTATACCGTAGAAGTTGTAGTAAGCAGAGGTCAGCAGGAAATAATTGTACCTGATCTGGTTGATAAATATGCCATAGAGGTTGGTATAATATTGGCGCAGTTTGGATTATCCGAGGGTACCGTGACCGAAGAGAATTCCGATACGATTGTTGCAGGTAAGATAATAAGACAAAATCCTGTACAGGGTACACCTGCCAACGAAAATGACAAGGTTGATTATGTAGTGAGCAAAGGACCTAAGATAACTTTAGTTGTGATGCCAAGCTTGATAAACAAGGATGTGGAATCCGCAAAATTAACCATAGCTCAGTACGGATTGACGGTAGGAGAGATTACTCCCGAACCCAGTGATACTGTAGTGGAGGGTAATGTTATCAATCAAAGCGTCATACCAGGTCATGAGGTTGCACTTGGTACGTCTATATGGCTGACAGTGAGCTCTGGAAAGCCCGATACTGAAGAACCGGGAACCGAAGTTCCTGGAACTGAAGAACCTGGTACAAACGAACCGGGAGGCGACAGCGGAGATACCGGTGCTGTAGGAACATATCCGTTGACCATAACATTGCCGAAGGATAAGGATGAAGTTTATATAGTGGTTCAAAAAATAGTTGAGGTTGGAAGAGAAATTGTTTATTCAAAAGATGTTAAAACATCCGAGCACAGTATTATAATTAATCTCGAGGGCAGAGGAAAACAGACTTTTGAAATTTATATTGACAATGAACTTTATGATAAGGTTGAAATAAAATTTGAATAGGAGCTTTTATGATTGAAGGTGTCATAATAAAAGGGGTCGGGGGTAATTATTACGTAGATACGGAAAACGGATTAATCGAATGCAGGGCAAGAGGTCTGTTCAGATTGAAAAATATCAAACCCTTGGTGGGAGACAATGTTTCGATAAGATTGACCGAAGAGGATGAAACATGCGGTTATATAGAAAAAATAAAAGACAGAAAAAATGAAATGCAAAGACCTCCCGTTGCCAATGTTGAACAGCTGCTGATATTTTTTGCTGTAACCAATCCCGAACCAAGCTTTTTGCTCCTTGATAAATTATTGATTGCTGCCGAAACAAATAATTTAAAGCCTGTTATTTGCTTTAATAAATCAGACCTGGCGAGCGACAAATTAAAAAAAGAATATGAAGGTATTTTTGTAAATACGGGATATAAAATTATTTTTACGAGCATGCATGACGAAAGCTCAATCAATGAATTGAGAAATATATTGAAGGATAGACTGAGCGTGTTTTCCGGTCCGTCAGGTGTGGGTAAGTCGTCGCTGATGAATGCTGTACAGCCGGACTTTAAGCTTGAAACAGGAGAAATCAGCGAAAAGCTTAAAAGAGGGAAGCATACTACCAGACATGCGGAAATATATAAATTGAGCTCCGGAGGCTACGTTGTTGATACTCCGGGATTCAGCTCCTTTGAGCTGAACGGAATCGGAGAATTCGAGCTTAAAGAATACTATCCGGAAATAAAGAAATTTGATTCAGGCTGCAGGTTCATGGACTGCCTTCATAAGAAGGAACCGGACTGCGTTATAAAAGAAGCGGTGCAGGAAGGCGGCATAAGTCAAATCAGATACAACAATTATGTTAAACTGTTGGAAGAAATTAAAAAAAATAAATTGTATTAGGAGGAAACATGAATAAATTAGCGCCTTCTATATTATCAGCAGATTTTTCCAGGCTTGGAGAAGAAATAAAGCTCATCGAAGATGGTGGAGCAGACTATATACACATAGATGTAATGGATGGGCATTTTGTGCCGAATATAACCATTGGTCCCGATGTGATCAAAAGCTTGAGATGTGTAACAGAGCGTACATTTGATGTACACCTTATGATACAAAATCCGGATGACTATATAGAAGATTTCTATAATGCCGGAGCAGACATAATAACGGTACATCAGGAAGCAAGTGTTCATTTGCACAGAACAATCCAGAAGATTAAAGCACTGGGGCTAAAGGCAGGGGTATCCATCAATCCTGCGACTCCCGTTTCAACTCTCAAGGAAATAATAAGAGATGTTGACATGGTACTTCTCATGAGTGTTAATCCCGGCTTCGGAGGACAGAAACTGATAAAAAACATCAGGTATAAATGTGAAGAATTAATGCAGATGATAAAGGATTACGGTTTGAATGTTGATGTTGAAATAGACGGCGGCATAACATTAGACAACGTTGAAGAGGTCTTGAGCTGGGGTCCCAATGTTATTGTTGTGGGCTCGGCAATATACAAGGCAGAGGATGTTGTTTTGCAGACTAAAATGTTCAAGCAAAAGCTGGTAAAATAAAATGACGGCACTTATTGTAGGAAACGGCAGTGACATTGATAAAAGCTGCATTGAAAATTTGAATATTGATTATGTCATATGTGCCGACGGCGGACTGGAAAAAGTAAAGAATCTTGGCCTTGTGCCGGATTTGATTTTGGGTGATTTTGATTCGGTAGATAAATCGGTGATGGAATATTATAAAAGCCTGAACATAGAAACAGTTGCGTTTCCTCCCGAAAAGGATTACACTGACATGGAACTGGCAATCGACCAAGCTGTCGAGATGGGATTCAGGGATATAATTTTAGCCGGAGCTACGGGAACGAGACTTGATCACTCGGTTGCAAATATGCTGCTGATAGAAAAATATCACAAAATAGATGTTAATATACAAATAATAGACAATAATAATTTCATTCAGATTGTTAAAGATACCATGACGATACCTTTCAGAAAAAATTATTATGTTTCTCTGATACCATTGTCAGAAAGCATTGAGGGTCTGACGCTGGAGGGCTTTAAATATCCGTTGAACAACGTAAACGTGGAAAGAGGTTCCACTCTGTGTGTGAGCAATGAAATATCAGAAGATGCAGGGGTCATCAGATTGAAAAAAGGAAGTGCTCTTGTATTCATTTCAAAAGATTGATATAAATAATTAATATTAGGAGGATTCATGAAAGCAACAGATATGAGAGATTTATTTAAATCTCCCGAAGAATTTACCGGCAAGGATGTAATCATTGAAGGCTGGATAAGGACTATAAGAGATTCAAAAAACTTTGGATTTATTGAATTAAACGACGGAACATTTATGAAAAATGTTCAGGTTGTTTTTGAAAATAATTTGAGCAATTTTGATGAAGTAAAAAAATATTCTACAGGGAGTGCAATTACGGTTAAAGGTAATTTGCTTTTAACACCCGAAGCAAAGCAGCCATTTGAAATAAAGGCGGCTGAAATAACCATGGAAGCAGAATCAGATCCAAGCTACCCGTTACAGAAAAAAAGACATTCACTTGAGTATCTGAGAACCATAGCTCATTTAAGACCGAGAACAAACACATTTGCAGCGGTGTTCCGTGTGAGATCACTGGCAGCATATGCGATACATAAATTTTTCAATGAAAGAGGCTTCATATACGCTCATCCTCCGATTATAACAGCAAGTGATGCTGAAGGTGCAGGCGAAATGTTCAGAGTTACGGCTCTGGACTTAGATAACATAGAAAAGGTTGACGGAAAAACAGACTATACAAAAGACTTTTTCGGCAAATCGGCAAATCTTACAGTAAGCGGACAATTGGAAGCTGAAATATTTGCTCTTGCATTTAAAAATGTTTATACTTTCGGACCAACATTCAGAGCAGAAAACTCCAACACTACGAGACATGCTGCGGAATTCTGGATGATAGAGCCTGAAATTGCATTTGCTGATATCAATGACAACATGCAGTTGGCAGAGGACATGGTGAAGTATGTTATAAGCTATGTGATGGAAAATGCAAAGGAAGAAATGGAATTTTTCAATTCCTTCGTAGAAAAAGGACTGTTTGACAAGCTGAATAACGTTGTAAATTCAGAATTCGGCAGGATTGATTATACAGATGCAATAGAAATACTAAAGAAAAACAATGATAATTTTGATTATCCTGTTCAGTGGGGAACGGATATCCAGACCGAACATGAAAGATATCTGTCTGAAAAAATATTCGGCAAGCCTGTATTTGTAATAAATTATCCTAAGGATATAAAGGCGTTCTACATGCGTATGAACGAAGACAACAAGACGGTTTCAGCAATGGATTTACTTGTGCCCGGCATAGGAGAGCTCATAGGCGGAAGCCAGAGAGAAGAACGCTTAGACATGCTTGAAAAGCGTATGGAAGAAATGGGCGTAGAAAAAGAAGGCATGTGGTGGTATCTTGAGCTGAGAAAGTATGGCGGAGTTAAGCATTCAGGATACGGTCTCGGATTTGAAAGACTGATAATGTACATGACAGGCATGGGTAACATAAGAGACGTAATCCCATTCCCAAGAACACCAAAGAACGCAGAGTTTTAGTAACGATAGTAAAAGATATTTGGAAAGAAACTTTCTGAGTATCTTTTTTAATTACTTGAATAGAATGTATAAATAATATCTTGATCAATCTATCGTTCCCAGGGGGTTTTTATGAATTATTTTAGAAGAAAAAAGAAAAATTGTGTTCCTTGCGGACCTAAAATTAAATTTACAGAAGTTGTCGGCTTGATGATAGCCGTTATCGGAGCATTAATTATTGTTCAGATTCTGCCTATAAAGATATGGTTATTGGTTTTCGGTATGCTTCTGATAGTGCTGGGTTGCACATTGTTCAGGTTGTTTTAAGGGCAGTAGAATTCATCAAATCTGTTTACTCACTGTCGTTCGCACAGATTTGGAATTCCTTGCATAAGACCTACTGCCATCTGTACTTCACTTTCGCTCGTACATATGGGGTTAGGGCTTCAAAAAAAATAATGGCTAAAGGCCATTATTTCAATGCTATACAGCACGTTGTACTTTGTTTGATCTCATACATCTTGTACAAACTGTTTTCTTAACGTAAATTCCGTTTTCAACAACATTAATTTTTCTTACGTTTGGTTTCCACGTTCTTCTTATTTTTTTATCACTATGTGTTATACTGTTGCCTGATATAGCACCCTTTCCACATACTTCACAATAATTTGCCATGCTATACACCTCCCATTTATCTAAATCTTTATGATTTTTATAACCTTGTTTTATCTAAACAATTGTTTAATAATTTTCAACTTTATAATTCTACCATTAAAATTTAAATATTGCAATATCAAATTTTAATTAGTATAATAAAAATAATAAATTTAAGGATGACACAGATGAAATCACAAACAATGTGGAAGCTTTTACAGGCTGATTATTTGGATTATTATTTGTGCATTGGTATTTTTATTGTAAAACAGACATAAAAAGGTTATAATAAAGTTACTAATTTAATATTATTAAAAAATATAGGAGGTATGTATGTCAGTAAAAATCATTAATGAGTATGGAAATATAGCCATGGATGATCAGGTGTTTGCAACGTTAGCCGGTTTAGCAGCTATGGAGTGCTACGGAGTGGTTGGTATGGCTTCAAGAAATGCAACTGAAGGAATCTTTGAATTATTAAAAAGAGATCAGCTTACAAAAGGCATAAAAGTAACTTCAATAGATGACAAATTAAATATTGATTTATATATAGTATTACAATATGGAATTAAAATATCTGTTGTTGCGGATAATATTATATCCAGAATTAAATACAGCGTAGAAACCTTTTCTGGAGTATCAGTGGAGAATGTAAATATTTTTGTACAAGGTGTCAGAGTACAGAAATAATTTTGGGAGGCTAAAATGATAATTAAGTATATAGATAGTATTACATTCAAAAAAATGCTTTTAGGTGCCGCTGTTAATCTGGAAAATAATAAGACAATAGTGGATTCCCTGAATGTATTCCCGGTTCCCGACGGAGATACCGGTACCAATATGAATTTAACGGTTCAATCGGCTGTTAAGGAAATAAGCAACATAAATGAAAGCACAATTACACATATTGCCGATGCAGCCGCAAATGGTTCTTTAATGGGAGCAAGAGGAAATTCCGGTGTAATATTATCACAATTGTTCAGAGGTATGGCAAAGGGTCTTAAGGGAGTAAATAAAATTGACAGTAAAGCAATTGCCGAGGCATCAAAGTCTGCTTCTGATACCGCATACAAGGCGGTTATGAGACCCGTTGAGGGCACAATACTGACTGTTGCCAGAGAAACAGCCGAAAAGGCTATGGCTACATATATGGATTATGAGGATGTGTCCTTATTTTTGGAAAGCTTGATAGAACAGGCAAAGGATACATTGAGAAGAACACCTGAAATGCTTAAGGTTCTTAAGCAGGCGGATGTTGTGGATGCAGGAGGAAAGGGACTTATATTTTTGCTGGAAGGTGCACTGGCAGCATTAAAGGGTGTTGAAATCAAACAGGAAAAAGTAGATATCGAGATTATTGAAACAGAAAATGAAGTGTTGGGCTTCAGCAGTGAGGACGAAATAGTATTTACGTACTGTACCGAGTTTTTTATTAAAAATCCGTCTAAAAGCTCCGATGAATTTTTAAGCAAAATTTATGACAAAGGTGACTCCATCGTATGTGTGGGAGATGAAAAGCTTATTAAGGTTCACATCCACACGAATAATCCGGGACAAATACTTGCAATTGCTGTAAAATATGGTGAACTGGCTAAAATAAAAATAGACAACATGAAGGAGCAGTTCAGAGAAAGACTGAAAAACTCAAAGCAAAACAAGGAAAAGAAGAAATACGGATTTGTTTCCATAGGAATGGGCGACGGCATCAAAAAGGTATTTACGGATTTAAACGTAGATGAATTTTTGTCCGGAGGACAGACTATGAATCCAAGTACCGAGGATATTCTGGCTGCTGCCAACAATATAAATGCAGACAATATAATTATTCTGCCTAACAACAGCAATATAATACTGGCTGCTACGCAGGCAAAGGAAATATCCGATAAAAATCTGTATGTAATTCCTTCTAAAAGCATACCTCAGGGTATAACCGCACTTCTTGCATTTAAGGACGAAGCGGACGTTGAAGAAAATATCAAGGCTATGACAGATGCGGTGTCTGAGGTTAAGACGGGACAGGTAACATATGCTGTAAGAGATACCGTATTTGATGGTATGGAAATCAAAAAAGATGAGATAATTGCCATAAGTGAAGGGGAAATTGTTTCTCACGGAAACAGTCCTCAGGAAGAAGCACTTAAGCTTATAGAAAAAATGGTTGATGAAGACAGTTTCCTGATAACCCTGTTCTACGGCGATCAGGTTGATAAAAAAATAGCTGAGGAACTTAAAGAGTGGATAGAGGAAGCAGCCGAGGAATGTGATGTGGAAATAGTCTATGGTGGACAGCCCCTGTACTACTACATTATTTCAGTTGAATAAACCGGTGAACAGTTGGTGAGAAAATGCTTGACGTTAATATACAGTATTTAAAGGGAGTAGGACCCAAAAGAGCGGAAAAGTTAAATAAATTAGATATTTTTACCGTTGAGGATTTGCTCGATTATTTTCCCGTTAAATATGAGGACAGAAGGACTGTAAAGAAAATAAACGAATTATCGGATAATTTGAAATGCCTTCTGAAAATCAAGCTTTTTGATAATCCTGTAAAATCGAGAATAAAGAGAAACATGTCCATAATAAAGCTTGTGGGAAAGGATGAAACAGGTTTTATAACCGTTACATTTTTCAACCAGGATTTTTTGATGGACAAATTGACAGTAGGTGAAAGCTACTATATTTTTGGAACAGTCAAGGCAAACTATGGCAAATTTGAAATGGTAAATCCGGAAATAGAGCTTTGCTGTAACGACTGGAAGGCAAACAGAATCACTCCTGTCTACGGATTGACCTACGGACTCACAAACAATGAGCTGACAAAACTGACTGCGGAAGCACTTAAAGAGTATTATGATAAAATCGAAGACGTGCTTTCCGGGCATATATGCTCTGAATATAATTTAACCTCAAGAAAATGTGCCATTAAAAATATGCATTTTCCTGAGAACGGCAGAAAATATAAAATTTCAAAAAGAACGGTTGCATTTGAAAAGCTTTTAATAATGCAGCTCGGTCTCATGTCCATAAAGGGCAATTTAATGAACAATTCTGCCGGCAATCAAATATTAAATACAACTCATTCAGATAAGCTTATAGGGTCTATGCCTTATAAGCTTACTAACGCTCAGCTTAAAGTTATAGAAGAAATAAAAAAAGACATGAGCTCGGCGAGATCAATGAACAGATTGGTACAGGGTGATGTTGGCTCCGGAAAGACGGTTGTTGCAATATATGCATTATTGGCTGCCGTTGCCTCGGGCTACCAGGCTGCCATGATGGCACCTACGGAAATTCTTGCATTTCAGCATTTTGAAACAATCAAAGAATATCTGGGTATGGCGGATATAAGACTGAATGTTTCGTTCCTTTCAGGCTCTGCGAAAGCAAAAGAAAAAAGAATAATTTTAGAAAGCCTGAAAAGCGGAGAAACAGATATAATAGTCGGAACTCATGCTTTGATAGAGGATAATGTTGAGTTTAAAAATATAGGTCTTGTTATAACCGACGAGCAGCATCGTTTCGGTGTGAGACAGCGTGCGAGGCTTTCCTCAAAAGGGAAAAATCCGGACATACTTGTTATGACCGCAACTCCGATACCGAGAACCTTGGCATTGATGATTTACGGTGATCTGGATTTATCCGTAATAGATGAAATGCCTCCCGGGAGACAAAAGATTGTAACGAATATTTTAAAGGGGCAGGACAAGCAGGAGGGATATAACTTTATAAAGCAGCAGGTGGATGAAGGAAGACAGGCATACATAGTTGCACCTCTCATCGAAGAATCTGAGGGTATGGAGTTAGAGTCGGCCACAAAGGTTTTTAATGAATTGAAGGATGCGAATTTTTCCGGCTATGAGCTGGGACTCCTGCACGGAAGAATGAACAATGCTGAAAAGGAAGACGTAATAAAGAAATTTTATGAAGGAAAAATAAAAATATTGGTTTCCACCACGGTCATTGAGGTGGGAGTCAATGTTCCCAACTCAACTGTTATGATGGTGCTGAATGCCGAGAGATTCGGGCTTGCACAGATTCATCAGCTAAGAGGCAGGGTCGGCAGAGGAAATCATCAATCCTGGTGCATATTGGTAAACGAAAGCAGATCCAAAAAATCTGCCCAAAGAATGAACGTATTAAGAAATACGAGCAACGGCTTTGTAATTGCCGAAGAGGATCTGAAGCTCAGAGGACCGGGTGATTTTTTTGGCACGAGACAAAGCGGACTGTCAAAATATGAAATCCAGAATATTGTTAATGACATTGAAGTGATTGAAAGTGTCCATCAGATTTCAAAGAAGCTTATGGCAGATAATCCGAATCTGAAGGGTGAAGAATATAAAAATCTGAAAAACGCAATAATAAGATTATTTAAGGATGAAACTATAATATTTAATTAACATTGAAGGTTCATCTTTTAAAAGAGGTATCATTATGAGGATAATTTCCGGAACAAACAAGGGCATGAAGCTGTATGCACCGGACGGCATGTCAGTCAGACCCACCGGTGATAAAATAAAAGAAGCTATATTTAATATGATTGGTATTATCGAGGATGATGCCGCAGTACTGGATTTGTTTGCCGGCTCGGGAAGCGTGGGTATAGAATTTCTGGCAAGAGGTGCAAGCCTTGCATACTTTGTTGATTCATCCCGCAAGAGTTTAAGTTTTGTTAAAAAAAATCTTGAGATGTGCAAATTTACCGACAGAGCAAGGGTTGTAATGAACGATTACGAAAAAGCAATTGTTAATTTATCAAATGAAAATATAAAATTTGATTATATATTTGCCGATCCTCCCTATGCGTTAAACTGCAGCTCAAATATTGCATCAAAGGTGTTTGAATACGGTTTGTTAAAATCTGACGGTCTGTTGATAATTGAGAGTGATGAATCAGAAAAAGTAATTGATAATATTGATACAAACGTGATAAAATGTAAAGAGAAAATTTATGGCAGGACAAGGATAAGCATTTTTAAATACATGGAGGAACATTAATAAACGATGAAAGTTTTATATACCGGAAGTTTTGATCCCATCACATTAGGTCATCTTGATATCATCAACAGAATTTCAAGTAAATTTGATGAAGTGGTTGTAACAGTATTTAATAATAAGGAAAAGAAATACTGGTTTAATATTCAGGAAAGATGTAATATGGTAAAAGGGGCTACAACTCATTTACATAATGTCAGTGTTGACTATACAGAAGGTCTGGTTGTTGAATATTGTGAAAAGAATAATATCAATTTGATTGTAAGAGGACTGCGTGCGGTATCTGATTATGAATATGAATTGGCTATTTCAAGTATCAATAAGCATCTGAATCATAAATTAGAAACAATTTTTTTGGTTGCATCACCGGAATACTCCTTTTTAAGCTCAAGTATGATAAAGGATGTTGCTGAGCATGGCGGTGCTTTTGAAGATTTAGTTCCACAAAATGTTGGACAAGAAATACATAAAAAACTTGGGAGGATTTAATATGGACATACTGAATTTATTGGAAAGAATTGAAGATATTATTGAAGAAAGTTCAAAATTTCCTTTATCAAACAAAGTGATGATAGATAAAGAGGAGGTTCTGGAGGTAATCAATGAAATAAGATTGAAGCTGCCTGACGAAATAAACAGAGCGTCCTGGGTTGCAAAGGAACGCCAGAGAATTTTGAATGAGGCACAGGTAGAAGCGGATGAATTGATTGAAAAGGTTAATCATCAGCAAAGATACCTGGTTGAAGAGCATGAAGTAACAAAGCAGGCACAAAAATTTGCAAACCAATTGATTCAGGAGGCTGAACAAAAAGCAACGGAAATGAAGGTCGGTGCTTATAACTAC
>JAFACY010000187.1 GCA_023425285.1 Bacillota bacterium | reverse complement strand
GTGTTTATTTTAACATTTTTTTCTCCCTCTTCGCTCAGTATTACTTCCTCTTCTTTTCTGGCATAATTTATAAAGCCATATCCTTCGTCAGAGTAGGTGTTCATTTTCATCTTCAGATTCGGAACGGGACTACCATCGAAAAAGCTTGCATTTAGCTTGTATGTCAGTTCATCACCGCTGTACATAATTTTCTTGCTGAGCTCACCGCCGATTGTGTACAGAGGCTTGGTGTATCTTCTCACATCGATGTATTCAGAGGATATCCGGAAGTCATTATCGTAGACATCGATACGCATCCCGCCCGATGTTGCATTTTTCAATTCAAACTGCGTTTCGTAGGTTCCGATATCCGTCAGTCTTACCTCCCTGCTTTCCATAACCATACCGGTGTATGTTTCCACAAGGTCTATTCTTACCTTGTTTACTGCATCCTTATTTCTGTGTCTTGCAAATCCCCATACATTAACGGTATCATTGGGCATGTACACAGATCGGTCGGTATCCAGGTAGCGGAAATGCTCCTCAGTATAATTCATATCCCTGTAGTAATAGTATCTGAACAGTTCACTGTCGGCATAAATAAAGTCATTGTAGCCCTCAGCCTCAAGTCTCATCTGTATCGTTTTATAATCTTCCGCTTTTTTATTTATCGCCAATGCTCCGTTTTCGTCGGTTACACCAATTTTTTCACCGTTTAAAAACACTGCGGCATTTTTGATGCCCTTGCTTGTGATGCTGTCTATGGCATACGTTATAATCTGCTCTCCGAATACTGTGTTGTACAGCATCATGTCGTTTATCTGCATGAACACGCTGGAGCTTGCACCCTCAGTGCTGAATTCCAATAAATAATATCCCTTTTTCAATTCCATCGGCAGTTCAAACAATGCTTTGGAGCTGTACGAGTATTGCGTATCTACAAAGGGCTTCTGAATTACAGTGTTTATATTAACCATTCTGCCGTCATTTCTGACATCCTGCGGAAACCTGCCCGTTTCGGCATACTTGTTTATATCAACCGCAAATTCATCACTTTTTTTGTACTCATATATATTTATTGTAAATTCCGCATCATTATATTTGTCGTTTATGTTTGCACCGATTGCCTTTACGTTGTTTTCGGCAATATTAATCAACGGGCTGTCAAAATATATTTTTGCAAGCTCATCTCTTTCGGTTATGAAGCTAAATACATAATCCTCCTTTAATTCCTCAGAGCCATCAGTAAGTCCAAATCCCTTTTTGATTGTTACGGTATACTTCGTGTTGTTGTCTAATTTTTCGGGAGCAAAAATAACAGAGTCCTCATTTTTGATAAATCTTCCCTTTACCTCGGGGACAATTTCAAAATATTCATCCATATCCTTAAGATTACTCAGGGAAAAATACATTTCTATGCCGGAAGAAGCCGGAACATAGCTGCTGTCATTGCCTGGAATTGTATTTTCAACCTTAAATTCCTTTTTTGTCTGAAACGCCCATGAATATTCGTATGGTTCGTCATTCAGCTTAAGCTGATAAATTTTATCATTCTGCAGTCTGTTCAAAGGGATGATATTAACAACAGTATCAGATACTTCTTCAATTTTAAATTCTTCCTCAGGCACAATACTGAGATTGTCCTTAACATATTTTTTATTTATGTTATCCTTACTTGATAGCTGAAAGCCTGAAGAATTATCAATTCCCTGCTTGCCGGATTTCAGTGCCGTAAGCTCAAATTTATCCTCATCATATTCCTTTTCAACCTCAACAGGCTGACCAACCTCGACATTTTCCTTTTTAGTACATGATGTTATCATTAAAATAACACACAAAATCAATGCTAAAATTCTCCTGCTCATAGTACCCCCTGATCTTTTTTGTTACAAAATATTATACTTCATTATACTTCACTTTCCATGATTTTTCTACCATAATTTGTAATCTGAGCTGTTATTAATTCGTACCTTTATCAATTACACGCATAGTATAATACAGGAGGGATTTAAATGAATAATTCAAAAAAAGCCGAAATTAAAATGCAAAATTACGAACAGACCTACAGATACGGCAATGTAGATGTCATGAAGCTCAACATCAAATATCCTGTGATAATGCTTCATGACAACCCGGATGCACAGGCTGTAATAAATAATCAGATAGCTGTTGAAGTAAATGAATACCACCGCTATGTTTCCGACACCTTGTACGATCAGGCAGTGAGCGATTACAAGGATTCACAGGAAAATGACTACCCGTTCCACGGCTATGAAGCATATATGGAATATGTTATTACCTACGATGATAATTGTTTCTTAAGCTACTATTACGACAAATACGAATATACCGGCGGAGCGCACGGCACAACCCTCAGGAGCTCCGACACCTTTGAGCTGTGCAGAGGCACAAAAATTCCGCTGTACTGCTATTTCAGAAAGGGATCTAATTACAGGAGAAAGCTCATATATGAACTGATCAAGGCAGCAGACGAAAACCTGAAGGAAAACCCCGGCATTTACTTTGATGATTATCAGTCATTAATAGCTAAAAACTTTAATGAAGACAATTATTTTCTTTCACCTGACGGATTGTCCATATACTATCAGCAATACGATATAGCTCCTTATTCAACCGGAATAGTGGTTCTCACGATTCCTTACGAAACAATAGGGTGGTACCCGTCCTGCTGACAGGAATGCACTTAAAGCTTTTCTTAAAGACTTTAAGTGCTTTTTTCTTTTTGAAATTTTAGTTGACATGGGCAGCGGTATATTTATATTATAGAACATGATCGTTAAATTTTATAAAAACAGATTTTCAGGGAGAACCTTAATTATGCTCACAGTTGTATTCAAAAGTTTTTTGCTATTTTCCGGTATATCTTATTTATTGGTAATTATATTTGAATTTTATAAACACAGACAGGCAGTGAAAAATGAAAAGGGAAATATATACTGGCTTGGAGCAGCAGAAGTAGTTACATGGTTTTTAGCTTCATTCGGCGTTTCCGATACAGCCTTGAACATGCTGTTTTTCAGACTTAAAAAGACGGTTGAAATCAAGGAGCTGCCGGGGACAATCTATATTGCCGCCACAGTGCCCATGTGCTTTATGTCATACGCATACATGGGTACCATTGATGTTCATATTACAACACTGTGTGTTTTGGCAGCCTCTCAGGCTCTCGGAGCTTTCCTGGGCTCTAAATTCATTACAAAAATGGACATCAGTAAAATAAAATTATTTATGGGATGTGCTTTGATCGGTTCGGCATTCTTAATATTTGCAAAACAATTTCTGATGAACGTAGAAGGAGGAATGCTGGTTGGATTACCTCCATTGCAATTAGTGTTTGCATCTGTGATTTTCACTGTATTGGGTATATTAACAATTGCAGGCTTGGGAGCAACAACCATAAATATATCCATGCTGTCAATATTGGGAATGCATCCCGTGGCCATATATTCCATTGTTATGACCGCAAATGCA
>JAFACY010000132.1 GCA_023425285.1 Bacillota bacterium | reverse complement strand
TTGAAATAAATTGAAGATGCATTGCTGTGAGCATCCATGTAGCTGTCAAAATCCGCAAAGCACATGTAGGGATCACCGACCTGAGAATCACCTAACAGATACTTACTTATTGATTCAAAGGATTTTGACGGAATGCCCTTGTTTAAAAAATCTATGATTTTTCTTAACCTTAAGCTTCTTTGATAATAATGTATTGAGGAATATCCTGTCTTCCACAGGCTTTCCACTTCATAATCTCTTAAGCCGAATAAAAAGAAGTTTTCTTCCCCGACCTGATTGATAATTTCAACATTGGCACCATCATATGTACCGATTGTCACAGCTCCGTTGAGCATGAATTTCATATTTCCCGTTCCGCTTGCTTCCTTGCCTGCCAGAGAAATTTGCTCGCTCAGCTCTCCTGCGGGCATTATTATTTCGGCAAGGGATACGGAGTAATTTTCAACAAAGACCACGTTTATATACTTCTTGACAGCCGGAGTTTTGTTTATATAATCACTCAATGCAACTATAAGCTGTATGATTTCCTTTGCCCTGTAATATCCCGGTGCTGCCTTGGCTGCGAATATAAATGTTTCGGGCTTGATATGTGCAGTGTTTCCTTCGTTTATATCAATTATAAGACTTATTATTCTCAGGACGTTCAGAAGCTGTCTCTTATATTCATGCAGCCTTTTTGCCTGTATGTCAAATATTGAATTTGTGTCAACTGATATCTGGTATGTGTTATGAATAAATTCAGCTAGCAGCTTTTTATTTTCATACTTAATTTCATTTAATTTATTTAAAACCGTATCATCATCCACATATCTTTTTAATTCCGAAAGCTTTGCAGGATGCTTTGTATAATCCGGACCGATCAGGTCGTCCATAAGCTCCTTCAGTTTCGGGTTGGATTGATTTAACCACCTTCGGTGTGTTATGCCGTTTGTAACATTTATGAATTTATCCGGACTGTATTCATAAAACTTTTTAAACACGGTTCTTTTCAATATTTCGGAATGGAGCTTTGCTACTCCGTTGACCGTATGGCTTCCTATTATACACAGATTGGCCATGTTTACCTTGTCATATCCAAATATGGACATTTGCTCAGCTTTGCTGTAGTCATTGTATTTATAGCCTGCCTCCTGTAAAAAGCGTCTGTTTATTTCGCATATAATCATAAAAATTCTCGGAAGCTTTGTTTTCACTATGCCTATATCAAAGGTTTCCAGAGCCTCGGACAATACTGTATGGTTAGTATATGACACTGTGTTAACAACGATATACCACGCCCTTTCCCACGAATATCCGTAATCGTCCATCATGATGCGCATAAGCTCAGGGATAATCAGTGCGGGATGAGTGTCATTTATGTGAATTGAAGCCTTTTCATACAAGTTATCCAGAGTTTTATACTTTTTGTAATGCTTTTTTATAATCGTTTGTGCAGATGCCGAAACTAAGAAATACTGCTGCTTTAACCTCAGTATTTTCCCCTCATAATGATTATCGGCAGGGTACAGTACCTTTGATATCGCCTCCGCCATGGCATCCTCAGACAGTGCTCTTATGTAATCGCCCTGCGAAAATAAATTCATGTCTATAGAGTTCAGACTTCTGGACTCCCACAGGCGTAACCGGCTCACCCCATTGCTGTCATATCCGGATATGAACATGTCATAGGGCACAGCTTCAATTTCCGTAGGATAATCGTGATGTATCACCAAGCCGTCAGGGGTCCATTCCTCTCTGATTTTACCGTCAAACTTAACTATAACCCGCTCCTCAGTCTTTGCGACAAGCCATACGTCGGAGGTTGTGAGCCAGTCATCCGGCAGTTCTGTCTGCCATCCGTCTATAATTTTTTGCTTGAACAGACCAAACTCATACTTTATGGAAAATCCTGTTGCAGGATAGTCCTGAGTTGCCAGAGAATCCATAAAGCAGGATGCCAGCCTCCCAAGACCACCGTTTCCGAGACCGGGGTCCTTTTCTATGGCATATAGTTCGTTTAAGTTAACATTATATTTCTTTAAAGCAATTTCCGTTTCCTTTTCTATTTTCAAGTTATACAGGTTGTTTCTCAGAGATTTTCCCACTAAAAACTCCATACACATATAATAAACCTGTTTTTGTTCATTTTTATTCACAAGACTTTTAAACTGATTATGCTTTTTCAGAAGTATATCTCTTATTACAACCGAAAGTGCTCTGTAAATCTGAATTGAATTTGCGCTGCCGGGATCTATGTTCCAGTAGCGTGAAATTTCTTCATCTATAAGTGTATTGATATACTTTGCTTCGATGTTTTTTTCCTGCATTAAGCGTCTCCTAACAAATTATTGTACATGTCATAGTACTTTTCCGCTGATTTTTTCCAGCTGAAATCAACCGACATAACTGTTTTAACTAAATTTTCCCACTGACCTTTATTATTATACACCGCAAGTGCCCTTTTAACTGCATTTACCAGATTTTCAGGAGTTTGCTCATAAAAGGTGAATCCGTTTCCTGTTCCTAAGCTTGCATCCTTTATTGAATCCTTAAGTCCTCCCGTTTCACGTACGACAGGAACCGTACCGTATCTTGACGAAATCATTTGTGCTATTCCGCAGGGCTCACTGATGGAGGGCATGAGGAAAATATCGGCACCGGCATATAATTTTCTTGCAAGGTCTGAGTTGAAATCTATTCTTACGGCGATTTTATCGTGATATTTATCCTGTAAGGATTTAAAACAAAGCTCATAATTTCTGTCACCCTTACCCAGCACTATTATCTGAACTCTTTCTTTTAAAAGCTCCTCCATAGCAGCAATTATCAGATCAAAGCCCTTGTGCTTAACCAGTCTTGAAATAATTGCAATTACAGGAACCTCTGTATCCTGAGGTAAGCCTGCCATGGCTTGAAGACTCAGCTTGTTGGTATATTTAGATGATATATTTTCGGAATTATAGTTCTCAAACAATGCGCTATCAGTATCGGGATTGTAAAAATCTGTGTCAATGCCGTTCAATATTCCCCTGATTTTTGAAGAATTTCTATTGATAATAGCAGCAAGACCATGAGCATAGAAATCATCGGATATTTCCTTAGCATAGCTTTCGCTGACCGTGCTTATTATATCGGATGTCTCCAATGCGCCCTTCAGCAAATTGATTGAACTGTTGTATTCAATTATTGATTTTTCATTACCTGTAAGTTCGAACACATCCTCGGCTATGTTCAGATCATATTTCCCCTGATATTCGATGTTGTGAATGGTAAACACAGTCCTGATGCTTCTGTATTCATCACGATTGTACCTTGTTTTTAAATAAATCGGAACCAGTGACGTCTGCCAGTCATTGGAATGTATAATGTGAGGCATGAAGTCAACTATTGGAAGTATGTGAAGAACTGCTTTAGAAAAATAGGCAAATCTTTCACCGTCATCAAAATGACCGTAGCATTCACTTCTTTTGAAGTAATACTCATTGTCTATGAAATAATATGTTATACCTGATATTTCTTTTTTGAATATTCCGCAGTATAATTGTCTCCATGCTAAATTAACGGTGGTTTTTCCCACAAATTCAAGATTGTACTTGTTTGCCACCTCCTGATACAGAGGAATTATAATTCTTATGTCCGTCTTATTGCCGTATTTTTCTTTCAATGCTTTGGGAAGTGAGCCTGCTACCTCTCCAAGACCGCCCGTGGTTATAAAAGGAGCGGCTTCAGAAGCCGCATATAAAATTTTTAATTTCTTCATAATTACACCGCCTATACTATTGAATTCTTTTTAATAAAGAACGGACAATTTGAATAACCAAGCAGTACCCTGTTATTTGTTACATGCACATATGTATCTGTTATGATGGAATTGAGCTGAGCGTTTTCGCCTATTACTCCGTGCTGCATTATAATCGAATTCTTAACCACTGTATTTTTACCTATTTTTACATTTCTGAATATTATGCTGTTTTCAACTGTGCCCTCAATGGTACATCCGCTTGCTATCAATGAATTTTTTACATTTGAATCATTACAGTACTTTGTAGGGGTTGAATCCTTCGTCTTAGTATAAATCGGTCCGGTTTTAGAATAAAACAGCCTTGACAAATTATCATTTTTTAATAAGCCTATGCTGTTGTCATAGTAGCTCTGCAATGAATCAATGTGAGCATGATACCCCTTATATTCGTACCCGTAAATTCTCAGAGAATGAACCTTTCTTGCAAGCACATCATAGCTGAAGTCCTTATAATTTCTTGCTATTGCATCATGTATCAGTGATTCCAGAAAATCTTTGTTCATAACCCATGTATTTAATCCCACATCGTGAACTCCGTTAGTGACAGGATATACCAGGATATCACTTGCTCTTTTATCATTATCAAATCCATAAATTATTTTATGAGTTGAGTTGGTACTGTTTATGCTTGTATTAATATATACAGCTGTAATATCCGCCCCGTTTTCCTCGTGGTACTTTATGACGTCCTTGTAGTTTATGTTGTAAATAATATCGCAGTCGGATAATATAACGTATTTTTCCTTTGAAGAAGAAATGTAATCAAGAACTCTTTTAAGGGCGTCAAGTCTGCCGTGGAACAGTCCGTGGTTTTCCCCGACAGCATATGGAGGAAATATAAGAATCCCGCCATTTTTTCTTGATAAGTCCCAGTCCTTACCCGAGCCGACATGCTCCATTAAGGATCTGTAATTACTTCTTGTAATAATGCACACCTTATTTATACCCGAATTAACCATATTGGACAGGGGAAAATCTATCAGTCTGTATCTGCCGCCAAAGGGTATGGCTGCAACTGAACGATGTGATGCAAGTTCTGCCATGCTCCAATCCTGCATATCAGAAAAAATAATTCCTAAAGCATTCATATTATTCCTCCTCCTTCATGGAATTTATAACACTTTCTCTTGGTATGACTGTAATTCCTAAATTTAAGTCCTTTGGTGTACCTATTTTTAATTTTGGTCCTATAACAACCATCTCATCTATTATAGAGTTATTGATAATTGAGTTTTCCTTTATTTCAACATCTGCCATGATTACAGAATCGCGGACAACCGCATTTTCGCCTATTTTGACTCCGGAAAAAATTATTGAATTTTCCACAGTCCCATAAATTACAGCACCCTCTGAAACGATGGAGTTTCTGACACGGCAGTCTTCGCTAAGATATTGAGGAGGCATTTCTGTATTTCTTGAATATATAACCCAGTCACCTGACAAATCAAAGCCGTTGCATCCCAACAAATCCATGTTTGCTTCCCACAATGAATTAATTGTTCCTACATCCTTCCAATATCCTTTGAACTCATAAGAATATAATTTCTCATCTGAGTTTAACATGAGAGGAATTACATCCTTTCCGAAATCCTTTGAAGAATCCGGATTGCTGTCGTCTAAGCTCAGATAGCTTTTGAGCTTTTGCCAGTTAAAAACATATATTCCCATAGAGGCCTTGGTACTTCTCGGCTTCTTTGGCTTTTCCTCAAAATCTATAATTCTGCCTTCGCTGTCAGCGTTAAGTATTCCAAACCTTGATGCCTCTTTAAGAGGAACGTCTATAACAGAAATCGTGCAGTCTGCATTTTTTTCCTTATGAAATTTTATCATGAGGGAATAATCCATCTTGTATATGTGGTCGCCGGATAAAACCAGCACATATTCCGGGTCATACTGATTTATGTAATCCATATTCTGAAATATTGCGTTTGCGGTTCCGGAGTACCACTGTGAATCACCCATCCCCTGATAAGGAGGAAGTATTTGAATGCCACCGTACATTCTGTCTAAATCCCAGCTTTTACCGTCACCTATGTAGGAGTTTAAAATCAAAGGCTGATACTGAGTTAAAACACCTATGGTATCAAGTCCCGAGTTCACACAATTTGACAATGTGAAATCAATAATTCTGTACTTTCCTCCAAACGGCACTGATGGTTTAGCTATTTTCTTGGTAAGAGCTCCGAGGCGGCTTCCCTGACCGCCGGCAAGAAGCATGACAACACATTCTTTTTTAGTTAATTTCATATACTCTACCTCCCATTTCGTTCATATTAACTTTTTTATCCTTCTTAAGAAACAATGCGGAAAGCGGTGGGACAGTAAGCGATACATTGTAATCAAAGCCGTGCATTTTCCCAGCGGATGATTTTACAACACGTTTGTTGCATGCCCCCGTTCCTCCGAATTCCAATTCATCAGAGTTGAAAATTTCGATATAATTTCCTTCTTCAACACCAATTAAATAATTATGTCTTTTAACAGAAGAAAAATTAATAACCGCTATTAATTCATCACCAATTTTGTTCATACGCTTAAATGCAATGATGTTTTGTTCAAAATCGTCGTTTGAAATCCACTTGAAACCTTCCCATGAAAAATCTATTTCCCAGAATTCCGAATTATTCATATATAATTCGTTCAAACTTTTAATATATATGTTTAACTTTTTATGATATTCGTAGTTTGTCATAAACCATTCTATTTCCTTTTCATGATTCCATTCTGTAAATTGTCCTACCTCGTATCCCATGAAATTAAGCTTTTTACCGGGATGTGCCGTCATAAAACCAAGAAGAGCTCTGAGACCCGCAAACTTTTCTTCATAAGATCCCGGCATCTTGTCAAGCAGAGATTTTTTTCCGTGAACAACCTCATCATGAGATAAGGGAAGTATAAAGTTTTCACTGAAGGCGTAGTGCAGAGAAAAGGTTATGTTTTTATGCTTGTATTTTCTGAAAAACGGGTCGGTCTCCATGTATTCTAAAATATCGTTCATCCAGCCCATGTTCCATTTGAAATTAAAGCCTAAGCCCCCAAGGTATACAGGTTTTGTAACCATTGGCCACGCTGTTGATTCCTCGGCAATCATCATGGTGTGGGGATGCAGACTGAAAACAGCTTCATTTAATTTTTTGATAAATTCTATGGCTTCAAGATTTTCGTTTCCGCCGTACTTATTGGGAGTCCACTCTCCCGGCTTCTTGTCATAGTCAAGGTAAAGCATGGAGCTTACAGCATCTACCCTCAGACCGTCTGCGTGAAATTCCTCCAGCCAGTATATTGCGTTGGATATTAAAAAGGATTGTACCTCTGTCTTACCATAGTCAAATTTATGAGTGCCCCAGCTTTTATTTTCTCTTTTATTTACATCCTCATATTCAAACATGGGGCTGCCGTCAAACATATATAAGCCGTGGGAATCCTTTGGGAAATGAGCGGGAACCCAGTCGAGTATGATGCCTATACCGTTCTGATGGCACTGATCTATGAGATATTTCAGATCATTCGGCTCCCCATAACGTTTTGTCGGGGCATAATAGCCTGAAATCTGATATCCCCATGAGCCGTCAAAGGGATGCTCCATTACGGGCATAAGCTCTATGTGTGTAAAATTATGTTCCTTAACATGCTTTATCAATATTTCGGATATTTCTCCGTATGAATATAATCCGCCGTCTTCCTTATGCTTCCAGGAGGAGAGATTGAGCTCATAAATATTTATGGGAAGCTCATATATATTGGATTTGCTTTTATAATTCTGCCAGTCACGGTCATGCCATTGATATGTATTTATGTCATACACTATGGAGGCGGTTTCCTCCCTGGTCTGAGAATAAAATGCAAAGGGGTCGGATTTAAGCATTTCACTGCCTGTCTTACCATTGATTAAAAATTTATAATAATTTCCCAATGCAATAAAAGGCAGATACAATTCCCATATATTGCTGCCTGATATTTTTTTCATTTTAAATTCATCTTTTTTTTGCCAGTCGTTAAAGTCGCCGACTACATGTACACTTTTTGTATCGGCTGCCCATACTCTGAAAACTGTGCTGTTATTTTTCTTATCAATGTGTGCTCCGAGAAATTTATAGGCATAATAGTTTGTGCCTTGATGAAATAAGTAAATAGGCAAGTCATTGTTATTTTTCATACTCGGCTCCAGATTAATTTTCTTTTATGTATTATACCATCTTTTTAGCAAAGCGAAACGAAAATAATGTAAAATTAAATGAGAAAACTAAAAAAGATGAGATCCTTCGCTATCGCTCAGGATGACCATGTCATTCCGAACGTCAGTGAGGAATCTCATCTTTTGAACTAACTATTTGAACTGTATTTCTCCTACACTTGTTTTCAACTCTATTTTTGTATCCTTGTTACCCTTGAACATTACAACTTTATCCTTCATAAATTCATTTATTTCAGCCTCATAGCTTGAATTGTCAGGAGTAGCTATTTCTATGTCACCTACTCCTGCTTCGGCTTTAATGCTTCGTGCAGCTGAAATATCCGAAAATACTGCCTTGATATCCCCTGTGTTTGTTTTTAGTTCTGTTTTTTCCGAAGGC